>JAZQYS010000360.1:0-10350 GCA_045633645.1 Victivallaceae bacterium
CTTTGGCAAGTTCAGCATCTTCGGCTGCTTTCTGCTTCTCCAACGCTTCGTAATCGGCAAAGAGATCCGGTTGCTCTTGGACTTCTTCTGGGACATCGCTTTCGTTCAGAATGTGGTTTGCGCCGATAGTAATCTTGCGGACCAGCAACGCAGGATCGGTCACCCGGTCAAAAAGCTGCATTATGTGATCAATGAGGATCTTTGCAGAGGAGGTGTGCCGGGGCAGATTGATTGAACCGTGAGCATCCTTGGGGGCTTGCCTGCCGTAAGAGTCGGTCTTGATTGGGCCAGTGTACTTCTGTCGCCGCTCCGGATCTGTCAGGTTCAGGACATCGTAGGCGATATTCAATGTCAGCTGATCTGTCACGATCCGCTTTTCAACGAGGTCAAGAGCAAGAATATCCGTCATTTCCATCACGACCAACCGAGCTTTATCGTGTTCGTATGGATCTTGAAGAACCTGTCCGGAACTTACCGAACTGTTCTCCGGGCGGTAAGATTTGATGTCGGCAATTGTGCAAGGTTCCCAGCCCCAAGCGTGATCTATAAGCAGCTCCGCATTGATGCCGAACATTCGGTAAAGCAGATCTTCGTTCTTGACCGACATCCGGGCGACATCGCCCATTGTGTACATCCCGGCGGCTTCCAGTTTGCTTGCATATCCTTTGCCGACTCTCCAAAAGTCGGTCAGCGGTCGGTGTGACCACATCTTTTCCCGGTAGGAGTGTTCCGTAAGTTCAGCTATCCGGACGCCGTCTTTATCTGCCTGAATGTGTTTTGCCTCGATATCCATAGCGATCTTGCAGAGGTACATATTGGGACCGATACCTGCTGTCGCCGTGATGCCGGTAGTCTGAAGCACATCCCGAATCATCTTCATAGCAAACTCTCGGGCTGTCAGTTTGTAAAGTTTCAAATAACTGGTAGCGTCAATGAAAACCTCGTCAATGGAGTAAACATGGATATCGTCCGGAGACACATATTTCAGGTACACGGAATAAATTTTTGCACTCACTTCCATGTACCGAGCCATCCGGGGAACGGCTACCACATAGTCCAGTTCCAAAGACGGATTTGCTTGGAGTTCCGGAGCATTGGCAGACTTGCCCGTAAATTGCCCTCTTGGGGCTCTGTGGCGGCGGTCAGCGTTGACTGCCTGTACTCGTTGGATGACCTCAAATAAACGCGCCCTGCCGGGGATTCCATGGGCTTTCAGCGAAGGGGAAACGGCAAGGCAGATTGTCTTTTCCGTCCGGCTCTCATCGGCAACAACGAGATTGGTGGTCATGGGGTCAAGGTTGCGATCCATGCACTCCACGGAAGCATAAAAGGACTTTAAGTCAATGGCTATGTATGTACGGTCGCTCATTGATCTTCTTCCTTGATGCCCATTTTCTCAATCAGGCATTTCAGGCTTTTGTCATGCTGGGCTTGGTCGATTGCTCCGGTGGAAAGGAATGTATCCAACAGGTCTTTCTGACGGCGAAAAAGCTCCAGCTTCTTTTCTGCCGGAGACATGGCTTTCCACTTTGCGTCTGAATTGTTCTTGAAATCAACCATTGCCGATCCCTTTTTGCAAATCACTGATTTTATTTTGCAATGAAGCATCAGGAAGGCTTTTCCCATGTTCCCATTCAGAAACCTTTCTGGCAGAAACTCCGAAGAGTTCTCCAAACTTCACCTGTGTGAGTTTCATCTCTTTACGCAGGGCGGCGATGTATTCGGCTGTAATGGGCTTCCCCGGCTCGTTGGCAGGCATTGGCGGTAGTTCGGGGAAAGTGTCGCCCGGTCGGGCTTTCGCCCGTGGACAGCCGTTTACAAGCGTTGCAGCAACATCACGGATCGCAGTCATTTGCCGGGGATAGAGTTCTATTTTTCGCTGAACAAGTCCGGCTATTTCTTTCCGAACCATCTCCTGCTGTTCAGCATCAAGTTTACTCCCGGCAAAGGCACATTCGGCAAGTTCCTGCCGCCCGGTAACATGGATGTTCCAGGCGATCATTCCCATTTGCCAGACAATATTCCGTCCGGTAAGATCTAGGCCGTTGGAGTCATCAATATATTCCGGCAAAATCGGTTCACAAAGTTTTTCTAAAGCAATAGACAAGCGTTCCGTCAGCGACTGCTGATTATGGATCGCCTGTTGTTTTCTCGCTTTGAGCTTTGCCTTCCGCTTCTGTTCTTTTGTCGGCTTTGCCATACTGTGACTCCTTAAACATTAATAGCACATATCTGAAATATCGAGCTTGATTTCTTTTTTCGCGTTCTTATATATAGGGCATTCTTTTCCCAATTTGCATCGACCATCCGCTAAATATGAACATTGATTGGAGATTTTTCGAAAAGTCATATTCCTTTTTGTACTTCCATCATCTGGAAATGAAATATATTCAATCGGGATTGGTGCAATATCTTTATCAACAGGACAATATCCACTATGAGAAACATTTTTACTTATCGTTGCCATTTTTCGTTCCTTTTGTTATCAAAGTTTTACTTTCGAATAGCCTTCTAAAGGATCTTCAACAACTCTATTTTGAATTTCAAATTTTATTATTTCTTCTGGTAATACTCTATCTACAGAAAATCCACATCCACATTCACAGCCATTTTCAATATGATAGCATAGATCTTCCAACCATGATGGTAAAATATTTTTTAACGGTATTTCACATGTCAAGATATAAGCGTGTCCTACTGTTTTTAACATATGGCGGCATCCTAAATCCAACGCTACGTTATTTAAAAATTCACTACCGTATATGAGATAATGACAGGAATCCCCCAGCAATTCTGATTTCTTCAATACAAGCCATACTTTGAATCTCAATGGATCTTTATTGGCAACAGTCCAACGCTCTCGGAATTTGCTTTCGATTCTCTGTTTTGATTTTGCAAATCGCCCCAAAATTCTTAACGCATTAGCAAGAGCTGTAGTTTCGTTTACAGGCTGCAATCCGTTTATTTGATATTCGCCAATATCTTCAATACGACAAGCATGATATGCCCGAATATGGGTAAAATTAGAAATATTTATCTTCTTTCCAAAATATTTCCACGGAATCAAAACAGACTTTTCTTTCATTACTTCTCCTGTTCGGTCAACTCCTGATAGCGTTTCATCAGGTCGGCGACGATTTCCGGCTCAGTCACGCTTGGAGTGTAGCCGTAGGCTTTCATCACCGCACGGTCATTGGCTTGATGGGCTTTGCGGAGTTCCGGCGGCATTGTTGCTTCATCGTAAAGATCGGCTAAACTGCAATCCGGATACAACGCTCTGGCGTCCAAAATCGCCTGTGCAGTCTTTTCAATAGCAGCTATCTGTGCTTCGGTCAGCATACACCACGGAAAATTGTTGTAAACGATATTTACGGAGTAGCGGTAGTCAGATTTTAACCGACCGGCTACAATACGCATCCATGCCATATGTACATTACTTGTCAAAATTCCAAAATGATAAAGAGTTGCTTCAGGAACAAAGGAGGCGGCATTGCTTGCAATGACATTTTTGTTCAAAAATCCAATGGGGATATAAGAACGCTTTTCTGACGATGTTGCGGGAACCATGATGAAATCACTGGTCGGCTGTTTGATTTCCATAAAAAGAGCCGGGCGTAAAGCAGCTTCTCTTGTGGCTGCTTTTACGCTTGAAAGCCTGAACTCTTTTACTTTTTCTATCCGCTCTAAAATCAAAGGATGTTTTCTCAATTCTACCGGAGAAACGCCAAACAGCCACAAGCACCAGCGAGATTTACCACTGATAAAATCATCAGATCCCATAAAAGCTCGAAAATATTTTTCAGCATCCGGGTCTTGTTTCAGAAAAGATTCTTTTTCTTCTGTCGAAAATATTAAGAATCCACCTTCAACAGGTTTACCGCCACTACGCATAGTTGGCACATTGCAGATCGGTATTGTCAGACTGTTAAGCATAACATTTGGTGCTTCAATCAGATAGGCGTTGATTGTCTGACATGTCAGACCTGTCGGACTTGTCTGACTGTCAAAAATCATTTTGGGCTTGGCATTGTCTGCTGTTGAAAAACCGATAATCACACAATGTACATGAGCTTTGATATTTGCCTCGCTGTCCCAGCGGAAAGTGCGATGGGCAAAATCTATATGTACTCCGAAACGCTCATACAACGGTTTCCACACTCCGGCGACCTGTTCGCCTTGTGTAATACTGTTGGTTGAAACCAATGCAGTCCGGATACCATTCCCTTGCATCATCTCTGCTGACTTGAAATACCATGCAGCTACATAGTCGATTTTACCGGCGGTCTTGTATGGCTTACCCTTTTCATCGACATAAATGTTGAGCATGTCCGCTTTCTGTTCGGCTGATTGTAAAGAATATCCTACAAACGGCGGATTGCCCATGATGTAGTGGAGCTTTTCTTTGGGGATAACGGTACTCCAGTCGATCCGCAATGCGTTCCCTTCGATGATGTTGGCGTAAGATTTCAGCGGCAAGAAGTCCAAGTCCATGTGGACAATGTCCTCGGTTGCTTTCATCATCTGGCTTTCGGCGATCCAGAGGGCGGTTTTGGCTACGGTCACAGCAAAGTCGTTGATTTCAATACCGTAAAACTGCCCGATACTGACTTTTATCACATCGTCAAAGCCCAGAGCGGTCTGTCCGGCATTGATTGTTTCGATACACTTGTTTTCCAGTTTCCGCAAAGAGAGATACGTTTCGGTCAGGAAGTTGCCGGAACCACACGCCGGGTCAAGAAAGTTCAAACTGGCTATCTTGTCCTGAAAAGCAAAAAGTTTTTTATTGCGGCTGGTAACGGTTTTGATGCTCAATATCTCTTCAAGTTCTGACTTCAACTCATCCAGAAACAGCGGGTCGATTACTTTGTGGATGTTTTCAATACTGGTGTAGTGCATCCCTCCGGAGCGGCGGGTTTCCGGGTTCAATGTGCTTTCAAAGACGGCTCCGAAAATGGTTGGGGATATTTCACTCCAGTTGAAGTCATCGCTTGCTTTTGCCAACAGCAATTCTTTTACTGTATCATCAAATTGCGGGATCTCGATTTCCGTTTCGGCAAAAAGTCCGCCGTTGACATAGGGAAACGCCGCAAGGTCATCGTCCAGATACAGACTTTTCCGTTTTTCTTCCGGTGTATCCAATACTTTGAACAGATCCACCAGTGCCCTTCGGATGTCGCGGGCTTCAAAACGCATCAAATAGTCGTGAAACTGATTCTTGATGCCGAAAATCCCCGCATCCTCGGCATACAGACAGAATACCAGCCGCACGCAAAGCATATTCAGACTTTTGAGCGTACTTTCTGCCGCAGGATCGTGGTAGTGTTTGAGAATGGCATCGTAGATTTGTCCCACGATTTCGCCCGCTTTTATGGAAAGTTCCATCTCCCTTTTGAGGTGTGCTTTATGGGTATCGGTCAGGAAACTCAAGCGGTAATATTCTTTGGGCAGATCGGCGAGTTTCAGCACTTCCGGGGCATCATGGGGATGTTCCATATCGTGAATATGGAACTCCTGAAAGTTGCAAACCACAATGTAACGTGGCTTCTTGGAAAGTTCCAGCTCATCAGAGTAACGCTTTGCCTGCTGATAGGGGGTGAGCATTGAGCCATCCGACTGTTTTGCGGGCTTCGTCAGGTCAATATCTTTACTTTTCTGCTCGATCATTACCCTTGTTTCGGGAATGTATGCATCAATAAATGAGGTATGCCCCAATACGACCTGACTTTCAAAAGTAATAAACTGTGCCGGATTGATGACCCCGCAAACTGTTTGCAGCAATTCCATCCAGAAGGCGTGAGTTTCGCCCTTTTCATATCCTCTGCCTTCCCATTCGGCAGCAAACTTCTTTGCGGCATTCCGCTGTTGTGCATCTGTAAGCATATTATCAAATTCCTCGTTAAGCTATATTCCCGGCTTGAGTATCACCTTAAGTAACGCTTTGGTATCATCTTTTGTTTAACCTTGTCTATATTCGGATAGCCACATCATAAATCCAACGAATTATCGTTTCTTAAAAACTCCGCAAGACCGATATTCAAGAATCCATCCTCATTGTGATACGGAGAGATATCATCATAGGTGACGATTATTTTGCGGAAGTTATCACTGATCTTTCGTAACGGGCGGCTTTCCTGTTCTCTTTTTTCATCATCCGGCATTTGATATGCCGATTGAATATAGTACCGCTTGTCACCCAAATTGGCAACAAAATCAACTTCAAGATTTTTCCTTACCTGTCGACCATCAGCATCTTTTTCATAAGAATAAACAGTCCCGACATCTACAGAAAATCCACGGCGGCATAATTCGTTGTAGATGGCATTTTCCATCAGGTGATTCCGTTCAACCTGTCTGAAATTCAAACAGGCATTTCGGATTCCTAAATCTTCAAAATAAAATTTAACGGGGGAATCAATGTATTTACGCCCCTTTATGTCATAGCGAACAGCCTTATTAATCAAGAAAGCATCTTCCAGAAAATCACTGTATGTGCCAATTGTATTGATAGAAAGAGTCATCCCCTTGGCTGATTTGAAAGTATCAGCTAATTTTCGCAAACTTGAGAGAGAACCTATAGATGAAGCATAAACTGAAAGTAACTCTTCCAGTTCTTTGGAATGCAATATTCGATTATGTTCAATAATATCCCGAAGATAAACTTCTCGCCACAAACTATCCAAATATTGTACTTTCTGCGCATCGGTTTTACAAGACAGGATGTATGGCAATCCGCCATAGCGCAAATATTCGTTAAGAGCAGTCCGTTCCGGCAATTGACACGCAGATGAATATTCCGAAAAAGACAAAGGATAAACATGTACTTGATCACCGCGTCCACGAAATTCTGTCAAAATATCAGTTGACAAGAAGCGGGAGTTGCTGCCAGTTGCATATACATCCAAATTGTCAATATGCAGACAACTGTTCAGGACTGCTGCAAATTCGCCAAGAAACTGAACCTCGTCAAGGATAAGATAGTATTGCTGTTTGTCTTTGATCTTACTTTCAATCCAAGCCATCATATTTTGAGGATTACGCAATTCGATTTCACGTAAATCATCTAACGCAAGTTCTAAAATATGATCTTCAGGAATCCCTTCTTCAATTAACTTTTCATGAAAGAGCTTCAGCAAAAGATATGATTTCCCGGCACGACGCATACCGGTAACAACTTTAATCATGCCATTTTGCCGCCGTATCATCAGCTCGTTTATATAACTGTCTCTTGAAATTTTCATTTTCGACTCCATTGTCAACAAAAATTCAGATGTACGCAAAACTGTTCAAAGTGTAATATACACGACAAATTCCATATTACAAGGCACAGTTTGAACAAAAATGCAGTTTTATCAAAAGTGTCAAGCACAGTTACGGTGAAATTATCCGTGATACCACCAGATTGCGATCCGGACGGCGATGAAGCCGAGGAAACACATTCCGGAAAGGCAAAAAAATGTGATCCCAAGCGGGATCGCTACATAAAGCAGCCCGAAACCGGCAAAAAGCGTCAGGAACAACATTGCGGTTACAATGAGTTCCCCACGCTTCAGTTCATCAACGGCGAAGTTCGTTTTTACAGAGGTTCCTTAATTTGTTGCAGTTCAATTTTCCAGACGGTGTCTGGATATTCAGATTTGTAACGATTTTCACTTTTGTTCTGCTCTCCATGCTGCTTCCAGTTCAGCTACGGATTTTTCCGTGAGTTCGGCGAGCGCATCTTTGGGGGGCGCGGCTGACTTGATCGGCGGTGGCGGTTGGTGGGGATCGGTTGAATTCTTGCGGCAACGGATGAAACGGGATATGCCCGATAAGGTTATGGTTATTCCATATTCTGCCAGACGGCTCTGGATCGTTTTCAAGGTCGCCCGTTCCTGATACCATGCGGTCAGAATCTCATCCTGAAATGGCGTTAATTTGCTTCGCCAGGGCGGTGTTGATTTTTGTTTTTGCATAAGTCCTCCTGTGTTCTTATTTTCAATTTAGCACCGGCAGTTTCTATTTGCAATTAAATTCCCTTTGCAAGATGTAACGATAACACGGGGCGTTACGTTAATTGAATACTCTTCATCGCTTTTGAACGCTTTTTGCGTGGAACCGGCTGAGAATCAACGAAAAACGCTTTTGAGCGTTGAAGAGTGTTGAATATTTCAACGCTCTTCAATGCTCTTCAACTTTTCATAACATCGTTAGGGGTATTGCGTTTTTCAAAATGTAACTTTTCAGCTATCGTTACATCCGGATTTTGAATTTTGATTGCTTTCTTTTTTGCACTGTTTTACATTATTTTCAAAGCAAAAATCAAGCGTTTTTCAGGAGTTTTCTATGTTTTCAATGACAAAAATCAAAGCAGTTAATGGTGCCGGCAAGGCGTTTTATGCCAATCATCTTGCTGCCAATGATTATTATTCGGAAAAGGAGAAGGTCATTGGTATGTGGAGCGGAAGTTTGGCGTTTGATTTTGATCTGCTTGGCAAAAGGGTGGATACGGAAACATTCAGTTTGTTTCAGCAGAATATCAATCCATTTACGGGAAATAAATTGACTCAAAGAACGGTATCAAGCGGTGTCAGGTTCTTTGATTTTCAATGTGCGGCTCCGAAGTCGGTTTCGATTATGGCGTTGTTTGACCGTCGGTTATTGGAGGCACACGATCAGGCAGTTCAGGAGGCGATGATTGAGCTGGAGCGTCTGGCGGCGGCAAGGGTTCGCAAAGGGGATAATGTCAGAACAAATAATCTGGAGATGACAGGAAAAATCATTTATGCAAGTTTCAGGCATGATGCAAGTCGGGCTCTTGATCCTCAAGTACATACGCATAATGTGGTGATAAATGTGACACGGGATTCGGAAGGGAAATACAAGGCTTTGGAAAGTGTGGAAATGTGCCGTGCAATCCGTTATGCCGGAAAGGTTTATCACAATGAATTGGCAAAACGGTGCCGGGAATTGGGATATGATATGGTGAACCGGCGTGATGAAAAAGGGAATATCACCTGGCAGGATATTGCCGGAGTTTCAGAAGAGTTGATGGAAAAGTTTTCCAAACGGCGGCTTCAGATCGAGCCGGAAGAGGCAAAATTTATTGAGGAACACGGGCGTAAACCGACTTTGTCAGAAAACAATTTTATTGCGGTAACTACCCGTAATTCAAAAATGAAACATATAGATCGCGCGGAAGTAAAAAAGTTGCAGATCGCAGAGATGAGTGATTCTGAATATCAAGAGCTACGGAATATTTATTCCAAGTCAAGGCGGGCAAGCGGGATGTATATTTCAGGAGATCTTGATCGGGCAAAAAAGATGCTTGAAGAGGCTTTGCCGCTGGTTTTTGAGCGGGAAAGCGTGGTAAAACTGGATAAAGTTCTGGCAGAAGCCTTAAATCAGAATTTGGGCGCAGTTGATTTGGAAACCTTGAAAAATGCGGTAAAAGAAGTTTCTGAATTGCGGGATTTGGGCGGATTGAAAGTCAATCCGTGGGTATCGCCGGAAAAGGTGATCGAACAGGAACTTTTTGCTGTTAAGTCGGTGGAGGAACGCAAAGATTTATTTAAGGAAATCGCTCCTGATTTTGAACCTTTTCCGGGACAGGAAACACGAAAAACACAAGGAGAATTGATTCATAAGATGTTGTGTAGTAAGGATCAATTTAATTTGTTTCGCGGCGTTGCCGGAGCCGGTAAAACTTCCACCTTGCAGGAGTTGTGCCGGGGCTTGCAGAGCGGCGGAGTGAACAGTATTTATGTGATTGCTCCAACCAATTCGGCGACGGATGTTCTGAAACAAGAGGGCTTTGAAAAGTCGCAGACGGTGGCAAGTTTTCTTTTGTCGGAGAAAAAGCCGCCGGAGGGGAGTTATGTGATTATTGATGAATCCGGCTTGAATTCTCTGCGGGAGGGCGTGGAAATCGTCAAGGTCGCCAGAGCCAACAATTACCGGGTGCTTTTTGTGGGTGATGCAAGGCAGCATACGGCGGTGGAGTCTGGCGATTTCTTCCGGCTTTTGGAAGATCATTCAACGATTGCCAAGTTTTCCTTGACGGAGATCCACCGTCAACAAAATGAGGAATATCGGCGTGGCATTTCTGATTGTGCGTTGGGGAATTTTGAGGAGGCGTTTGAGCGGTTTGACCGGAATGGATTTATTCACGAGGGAAAAGCCAAGTATCTGCAAGAGGCTGCGGAGAGTTATATGAAGTTTACGGAAAATGGTGAATTTATCGACCGGGCAATACTGGTAGCTCCGACGCATGATGAGGGCGACCGGTTGACCGATGCGGTACGGGAGAAGTTGAAAACTTCCGGAAGTGTTGCAGCAACCGGACGACAGGCAGAGGTTTTCCGCAGTTGGGGC
>JAZQYS010000361.1:0-2182 GCA_045633645.1 Victivallaceae bacterium
CATCGCCCAGAGCACCACTTTCAAATAAGACGACGCCCAGAGCGTTGCAGATCTTTTTGACCTCAAAGCCCCGGGATTCTTCTACACCCGCCTGGCCAACCCCACCGTGGACGCCTTTGAGAAGAAAGTCGCCGCCATGGAAAAAGGTGTGGCGGCAGTCGCTCTTTCAAGCGGACAGGCGGCAAACGCCTTTGCCCTGATGAATATTGCCCGTTGCGGAGATCATGTCCTTGCCGGAAGCACCCTCTACGGCGGAACAGTTTCTCTTTTCACCAACACGCTCAAAAAGAACGGTATCACCGTTACCACCGTTCTGCCCACGGCTACGGAAGAAGAAATTGAAGCCCAGATGCGTCCCAACACCAAGGCAATCTTTCTGGAAAGTCTTGCAAATCCCGCGCTGATTGTCGCAGACTTTGAACTTTACGCAAAAGTAGCACACCGTCACGGCGTGCCGCTGGTTGTGGATAACACGTTCCCGACCCCCGTCCTCTGCAATCCCTTTGACTTCGGTGCAGATATCGTGACCCACTCCACCACCAAATATATGGACGGACACGCCACCAGCGTCGGCGGTATCGTCGTGGAAAAAGGTGATTTCAACTGGGCAAACGGCAACTTCCCCGAATTTACCGAACCGGATGAAAGTTATCACGGTTTGATCTACACCCGCGATTTTGCGGCTTCCCCCTTCTCAGTCAAACTGCGTGTTCAGCTGGTGCGCGACTACGGTATGCCCATGATGCCCTTTAATGCGTTCCTCACCAACCTGGGACTGGAAACACTTCACCTGAGAATGGAACGTCACTGCTCCAATGCCATGAAACTGGCAGAATTTCTGCGCAATCACCCCAAAGTCGGCTGGGTCAACTACCCCGGATTGCCTGACAGTCCCCAGTATCCGCTGGTTCAGAAGTATCTCAAAGGTGCTTCGGGCGTTCTCTGCTTCGGCGTCAAGGGCGGTTCCGCTGCCGGTGAACGGGTGATGAATGCGCTCAAAATTGCGACAATCGTGGTCCATGTGGCAGATGTCCGTACCTGCGTGCTGCATCCGGCAAGCATGACCCACCGTCAGCTCTCTGAGGCGGAACTGGTCGCCGCGGGCGTTTCCCCGGATCTCATCCGTCTCTCTGTCGGAATTGAAAACATTGACGATCTCATTGCCGACTTCGATCAGGCGTTGAATCAGGCATAAGTGAAATATGGAAAAACTGCCGGATAACTGGAAAACCTTCCTTGAAGGATATACCGATATGTCTGCCCTTGAAAACACCCTGCAATGGGTGGAGTCAAGACGGCAGGAATACGAGGTGTATCCCCCTGCCGGCAGCATCTTCCGCGCCTTTGAGCTGACTCCTCCTGAACAGGTCCGTGCGGTCATCATCGGACAGGACCCCTATCACGAACCGGGACAGGCTCAGGGGCTGGCTTTTTCTGTGCCTGAAAAAGTCAAACTTCCGCCCAGTCTGAAAAATATCTTCAGGGAGTATTCCTCGGATACGGGAAATCCCGTTCCCGACTCCGGAGATTTGACATCCTGGGCGCAAAGCGGTGTTCTTTTGATGAATGCGGTTCTTTCCGTTGACCGCGCTTCCGCCGCAAGTCACGCAAAAAAAGCGAACTGGGAAATTTTTACTGACTCTGTCATCAAGGCATTGAGCGCAAAAAAAGAACGTATCGCCTTTATTCTCTGGGGCAATTTTGCCATCAGTAAAAAAGTATTGATCAACTCTTCAAAACATCTGATTCTGGAGTCCGTACATCCCTCGCCGCTTTCAGCACGGAAAGGCTTTTTCGGAAGCCGGCCTTTTTCAAAAACAACCTCTTACAACGGAGTGGACTGGACCCTGCGGGATTCCTGACTCTTCCGGAAAAAATGGAGAATACCCAATGTTCAACATCTTTAAAAACGAAGCCTTCTTCTGCGGTACTGTTGAACCGCGTGCCGACTTTTATGCTGAAGTAAAAGAACTTATTCTGAACACGCTGGCAGAAGCACCCGAAAATTACACGCCGGTCTGGTTCCGTTTTCATTTAAGCGATATTGCCAATCAGGAGGATATTCTCCGCAAAGCTCTGGTTGACACCAACTGCCGTTGCGCCGTTGCCGTTGTGGGACAAGCCCCCCTCTGCGGCGCCCATGCGGGACTTGAAGCGTATTTTGTCCGCGGAAAAGTCTCTT
>JAZQYS010000362.1:0-20791 GCA_045633645.1 Victivallaceae bacterium
CAGTTCAAAGGCTCGGCGGATCGCCGCTTTGCGGTCGGATTGTACTTCAAAACTGCTTTCAGGCGGAATTCCGGCAACGATATCACGGATGATATCTTCAGGAACTTCCGTCCTCGGATTGTCGCTTGTAACGATAAGATAATCAGCATGTTCCGCCGCCGCTTTTCCCATACGGGGACGTTTGGTTTTATCCCGGTTTCCGCCTGCGCCGAATACACAGAAAAGTTTGTGTTCAGTCAGAGGGCGGAGCGTTGAAAGCACGTTGGTCAACGCGTCGTCAGTGTGGGCAAAATCAACGGCAAAGGCTGCTCCCGTGGGCGCATCAAGAAACTGCAGTCTGCCGGGAACGATGATTTTCTGCCGGAGTTTGCCGGCAATTTTGTCAAAGCTTATCCCGGAATCCAGAACGGCAAGAATTGCGCCGGTAAGATTGAATGCATTGTATGTCCCCGCAAGATTGGTTTCAACCGGATAAATATTTTTTTCAGAAACCAGTTCAAAAGTCATGCCGGAACGGGTGGTGTGCAGTTTTTTTATCAGCCAGTCGGCGTCAGAAGTTCCGAAAGTGACAACACGGCAGGTGTTTTTCAGTTCCTGTGCCAGACGTCTGCCTGCGGGGTCATCGGTATTGATAACGGCAACACCTTCAGGAGAAAGAAGTTGAGTAAAGAAACTTTTTTTTGCCTGATAGTAACTTTCCATATCATGGTGATAATCCAGGTGATCTCCGGTAAGATTCGTGAAGATGGCGGCACGGAAACGGGCACCCCGGGCGCGGTTCTGGTGCAGGGCATGACTGGATAACTCCATGGCAGTTGCAGAAAGATGATTATCTTTCATCCGCTTGAGCATACAAAAGAGCGTTTCAGGGTCGGGAGTGGTATGAGTGGCTGGCGTCACCTCTTTTCCGTCACTGAAAGCAACCGTTGAGAGCAGTCCGCAATTTTCCAGCAGATGCTCCAGAATAAAAGCTGTCGTGGTTTTGCCGTTGGTTCCTGTTACGCCGAAAAGGTTCAATGCCGTATCGGGTCTTCCGTATTTTTCTCTGAAAAGCAAAGCGGCTGCGGCACTTGCATCACTGACAAGATAATACGTTATATTTTGACCATAGGAGGCAAGCGGACGGCTGTGGACGATGACAGATGCCGTTTTTTCTGCTTCAATAATAAAATTATGTCCGTCAAAACGACTGCCGGGAACGGCGACAAAAATGCAGCCCGCACTTAATTTGCGGGAGTCTGTCACAACATCGGGAACAAAAGGAACATCTCTGCCCCGTGTTTCAACAAGAACTTCTTTTAAAATGGAACTGCATAATTCCGGAAGATCTTCCACAAAAACGCCTCCCCTCTGCAATTATCTTGCTCCCGCAGGCAGAGCGTTTTCAACACCGATTCCCCGGGAGCCTTTGGCAAAGACGATACTTCCCGCACCAACGGCGGCAGAAACCTCTTCTGCGGCATCTGCGGGATGTTCAAAAAAGCGGACACTGTATTTTTCTGCGGCATCTGCAAAGGGTTTGCCGAATGTGAAAATCTGTGCCTGCGGGAAACGCGCACAAGCTGTTTTCAGCAGTTCTTCGTGTGCGGAAGAAGATTTTTCCCCCAGTTCAAGCATTGCCCCGAGCAGCAGGAGGAGCAGCGGACTTTTTCCGGCGGATTCTTCAAGATAATCCAGAGCCGCCGCCATGCTTGCCGGATTGGCGTTGTAGGCGTCATTGATATAGGTGACATCATCCAGACGGGTGATTTTTGAGCGCATTCCGGGGAGAACCGTCAAAGGCAGTGCCGCACAGATTTTTTCTGGAGAAATTCCCATGCCCCATGCGGCTGCCGCGGCGGCAGAAGCATTGACCGCCTGATGTCTGCCGGATAAGGACCAGCTGATTTCAAAAGTACCGATTCCTTTAAAAGTTAATTTGAAACTGCTTCCTTCAAGTCTGCCGCCGCAGTAATCTGCGCGGACGTCACAGTTTTCTGTTGTACCGAAATAGAGGATTTTGCGTCCTTCTGCGGCTTTTTCAAGCAGAGTTGTCTGCGCAAGTCCCGCAGGAATAACGGCAATACCGTCTGCGGGAAGTCCGCGGAAAACGCTGCCTTTTTCAATGGCGATACCCTCCAGAGAACCCAGGTGTTCAATGTGGCAGGGTGCAATGGAGTTGACAACGGCAACATCCGGTTTTGCTGTAAGGGTCAGCGGCAGGATTTCTCCCGCATGATTCATTCCCATTTCAATCACGGCAAATTTGTGATGTTCTTCAAGTTTCAAAAGATTCTGCGGCACGCCCACATGATTGTTGGTGTTGCCCTCGGTTGCCAGGACGTTTTCAGGAGAAGAGGCACTTCCGGCAATTGCCCGCAGCATTTCTTTGACACTGGTTTTGCCGACACTTCCTGTAACTGCAAAGGTCTTCAAATTCTGAATGGTGCTTTTTTGATACGCGCCCAGAGCCTGATAGGCTTTGAGCGTATCTTCAACTTCAATTGCGGGAATATTTTCAGGAACGGCGGAACCCCTGCGGACACAGAGTGCGGCAGCTCCGGATTGAACGGCTTTATCCAGAAAATTGTGGGCGTCAAATTTTTCTCCGGCAAGGGCGACAAAGAGTTTTCCTGTTCCGGAATACCGGGTGTCGGTGAAAACACCGTCAACTGAAGTTTCTCTGCCGTCTTTCCAGCAGCCGTTTAAAATCTGAGCAAGGATTTTTCCTGAAAACAACATATTTCCCCCTGTTTCAGTCCGCAAAATCAAGGATTTGACGGACGGTATCGCCTCTGAACACCAGACGGATGGTCTGTGTATCGCTCACCCAGTAAATCCAGGTCTCGTTGCGGGTGTCGGGCGTGCGCGCAGCCGGCGGCGGACCGTAGGCAAGCAGCACCTGCGGACGGGTCATGCCGGGAACGACTTCTCCGCGTTCGATGCGGCGGCGGACATTTTCAGGGACATCTTTGAAAATTTCTTCCGTCGTTTTGGTCGTAAAAGTGTCGGCGATATAATCGCGCATGGGACAGAGACGGATACCGCTTTTGAAGTTGATGGTAAAGGTTTTACCCTTTGCTTTGAAAGTGATTTTGCGCGTTGTGTTATCCGCTGAAACGGGGGTGATTTCCGTTCCCAGCGGAATGAAGCTGCCCTGCTGGACGTTGCGGCAGTCCACATTGGCAGGGTCGGTGTACCAGATGTTGTACGCCGTCCGGATTTTCTGATCTTTTTTCAGCTGAAAAACTTCTGACATCAGAATCGGCTCAGGAGAAGCGGCGCAACCGCATAAAAGCAATCCTGCAAGTTCTGCGGCAAAAACAGAAAAAAATTTCTTCATGATTTGATTTCCTTTTATTTAAGAATTGATTTTAAAAACAAGATTCATCCGGTAAATTCCGGCTTTGACGGGTGTATCTGCAAAAGAGACGGTGATGATTTTTCCGTCAAATCCGTCAGAAAAAGTGACGGTGTATCCGTCACTTTCAAGTTCAAAGGCGGGTTTTTCGCCTGGAAACTCCAATTCAACGCCCAGAAAAGACAATCCGTCACATGCGGGCGGAACGATAAACTCCAATTCTGAAACCAAAAGACCCTCTTCCGTCAAATGCCACTTCTGAGTCAACTCCATTTCTTCTGTACGGCAGTGTTTGGCGAGAATGACAGCGTGGGTTTCGGCGCAGCCTTGCACCACGCCCAGACGGTCGGGAACGGGACGGAGACGTCCGAGTTTTTCAGAAGCACCTTTAAAACGCGGTCCGCGTGAAATGAGCAGTTCCCCGGAGGCGTTTTTCCACGAACGCAGTCCCTCGGCAACGATGACCGCTTTTCCGGAAGAGGATTTCAGTTCAATACTTTCAGCACTTGAGATGATTTCCATAATTATTTCTTTCCTTTTGCCGTTTTGCTGAAAAAAGAGGGACCCGGCACAACAGCATAATCCGGATATCGCTTTTTGATTTCTTCAGGTGTATCCGGGTGGATATACTGAAAACGTTTGTAGAACCAGAGATACTGGTCGGGATATTTGAGGATATCCTCTTCGGCTTTCTGCATAAGTTCCGTGATGATCTCACGGTCATCGGCATATTGGTCAAAAGGCTTTGAGAGATACTCCATGTGCGCGGTACATCTGCCGTCGGCAAGGCGCGGACAGGAGCCGAATACAACCACAACGGGAATATCATGCGCATCACAATAACGTTTGAGCGTCACCGGAGCCGTACTGCAGGGAACGGGAACGCCGAAAAAGTCCACAAACTCCCCGCCGTCACGGACACGGGTGTTCTGGTCAATCAAAATACCGATACTGCATCCGCGCCGCAGGGCACTCAATGCCGCACGGACTGCGCCTTTGGAGAAAATGACCTCCAACCCCTCTACTTTTTCTCTGTTCCGGGTGTTGAGCAGGCGGTTGAGGTAGGGATTTTTGACCGGCTTGGCAATCGCCGCCATTTTTACTTTGCCGAAATACGGCGCAATCGTTCCCGAAGCCTCCCAGCTGCCCAGATGCGGATTGACGAAAATAAGCCTTTCGCCCCTGTCACGGTGTTCTTTTATTTGAGCAACCAGTTCATCAGGCATGGCGTAACACAAATGGGTACGGACGTGATTGCCGCCGATCCAGAAAAACTCCAATACGTTGTAAACTGAGTGAAAGACAGAGGATTTGCCGATTCTTTTTCTTTCAACTTCCGTCATTTCAGGGAAAACGGTTTTCAAGTTCCCGAGAACGATTTTTCTTGTGGAGGGAATCAGCCAGATCATCCCTCCGGCAAAACGCGCAAACAGCTGCACGCATTTGCGGGGCAGACAGCGCAGAAAAAAGATAATGACAAGCGCAAAACAGTATTCTGTTCTGTGACGGATATCATGCAAAAAATGCCGCAATTTTATCACCTCTTGTAAAAACGGTTCAACTTCTGTTCTTTTTCGTCATTTAATATACCGGACTGACTGCAAAATTACAAGTCAGTCAGTCGGTATTTTCACCTCACTCCCCGGCTATGGCGGAGATGATGGCGGATATCTGCGGAATCAACTGCTTTTTACGGCTGACGACTCCGGGCATGAAAAAGAGTCCGTGATCGTTGAATTCCCAGGGGAGCAATCCGGAAATCTTTCTGTCGCCGCAGTAAAGCAGCTTGGAGTTGCCGCGGACAGCATCAGTTACCATCAGCGCAATGAAATCCAATTGTTCACGTTCACACTTTTCGCGCATTGTTTCCATGATTTCGGCACTGCGGCGGTCAATGAGTTCCAAATCATTTTCCTCAACCTGACAGACGGCGAAGCGGCGGTTTTTCTCCTGATAGTTCTTGCGGTCGGACTCAATGACTTCTTCAGCGGGTTTCACCGCAAGCGGAGAATCAATACATGAAAATCCCGCCATAAGTTCCGCACCGGAAACACCGGAAATTTTTTCAAGCCACTCCATCATACGGCAGTCAAGCTGTGCCGTTGTCGGAGAACGCAAATTCAATGTGTCGGTTACGATACCGCCTGCCAGCAGTCCGGCAAGTTCCGGTGTTAAACTTTCTCCGGAACTTCTGAACATGGCGGCAACCAGCGTACAGGTACTGCCGACGATGTCTCCTGTAAAACGGATCGGTTCACGCGTGGGCATCATGCCGATACGGTGATGGTCCACAACTTCAATAACAGGCAGCTCTTCCACGCCGGGAAGGCTCTGTTCAGGTTCGTTATGGTCCACCAGAATCACCGAAAAGGGCGGTTCTGCCGTCACATGACGTTTCATGACCATACCTGCAAGTTTTCCCTCTTCAATGACCGGCAGAGCATCTTCGGGAGAGTTGAGGATACGCTTTTTAACTTCGCGGACACGTTCTGAGCAGGAAAGAGTCAATTCTGCCGTACTGAATCCGAAATGCTCCACCGGCGTACTGAATTTCAGGCGGCGGATAACCGTTGCTGAATCACATGCCGTGCGGAGAATGACAACTTTACGCCGCTGCGCCTCTTCCTGAATCAGAGGTTCCACCGGACGGTTTCCCGTGACGATCAAGAGTTTGACTCGCCGCTGGAGTGCCCGCAGATGGATTTCAGGACGGTCTCCGACAATTAAGATGATATTTTCTTTTTCGCAGGGGGGAAGATGTTCATTGAAACTTTCTATTCCCATTGCCGCCACATAGACGGTGAAATCCATGAGTTTTTCAGAATCCTCCTGTTCCGGCAGAGAAGTTTCAATCACCTGCGCAATCAGAGAAATTGAGGTGTGTATCCGCCGCCCCGTCAGACTGTCGGAAGCGTCCTCTTCGGTATTGAGCCATTTTGAAAGCAGTGCAAGCGGGCTGAGCATACCGAGGTACTGTTTTTCAGCATTGACAACCGGCAGACGGGGAACGCCGGTTCTGTGCAGCTCCTTGACCGCAAGAAACAGCGGAGTTCCGGCGGGGATGGTGCAGCAGTTTTCCTCCATGATGTCACGGATACGCAAATGCAGATCGTTATATGTCGGCGGCAGTTTCTGTTTGAAGCGTTCAAAAAGCCAGCGGGCGCGTTCAGAAGGCACACCCGGAGAGACGGCAAAAACATTTTTCATACCCTGTCGGCGGCGCAGTTCCGCAAGAGCTGTTGCCGCCGCGAGGCTGTCCACATCCGGATTGCGGTGTCCGGTCACAAAAATCTTTTTTTCCAATTCCATAAAAGGAAACCTTTTTTACTTCTTTTCATCCTCAAACAGGAAATTGAACCATGAGGCAGTATCCGGATTGTAGTAGATGTAATTTTTGCGGGCAAACTTTGCAATGCCGCGCGCGGTATAGTGATCAACACCGACCCGGAGCGTTACCCAGTTATCCTTTGTTTCGGAGTCCTCGGGCAGTTCGGGAATGAATCTTCCGGCGTAGCGGCTGTCAACCACCAGCACAACAGGCAGTGCCTGATTGTTGCCCGCAAGCACCTGCCACTGAATCTTGCCCTGACGGTCAAGTTTGAACTGCAGATCGCAGATATCCGGATTGCCGGGACGGGGAATCACACGCACATCACGCAGATTCTTGCTGCTGAAATTCTGATTGGTATTGATCCAGACGGTTCTGCCGTTGGGCATGGCAAGGGATTTTTCCAAATCTCCGGCGCGGGGATACTCAACGATGGTGAAGACACCGACCACAAAACGGGGACGGAAATTTTCACTGTTGGGATCATCGTAAACACCGCCGCCGTCTTCCAGTGCTTCACGGAACTCTTCACAACCGCAAGAGAAAAACAACACAGCCAAAACTGCAAGAAAAGAAAATATTTTCATTTTATTTTCACCTTTCAAAAAAAATTTTTTTGCGAATAACTTGATACGCGTGTATATTACACCATGTTTGTAAAATATTCCAGTAAATTTTGAGTGTTTTTATGATAAAATATGTTGTTATCGGCGATCCGGTCTCTCACAGCAGGTCTCCGGGGATGCAGAACGCCGCTTTTGAAAAAGCGGGACTGGGCCGTCCTTACGGCAGATTTCACGTCACCAGAGAGGGCCTCGGGGAGTTTGCAGCTTTTGCAAGAAAAAATCTTTCAGGTGTCAACATCACCGTTCCCCACAAAGAAAACATCATTCCGTTTGTGGATGAAATTGATGCCGTTGCCGCTTTAAGCAGCAGCGTCAATACGCTGGATATCCGCAACGGCAGAATCAAGGGATACTCCACTGACGGATACGGTCTGGAATATGCTCTGCGGAAAAATTTTGCCGTTTCTCCCGCAGGAAGGACTTTTTGTTTCACCGGCTGCGGCGGAGCCTGCCGTGCCGTTTCAATCCATCTGGCAAAAGAGGGCGCAGCAGAAATTTTCCTCGCCAACCGCACCCTTTTGAAAGCGGAAAATATCGCCCGGATCATTTCAGAAAATTTCCCCTCCTGCCGGGTGCATGTGCTGGGACTTGAGGATAAAAAAAGTCTGGAACACGCCATCGGTTCTTCAGATGTATTGATTCAGGCGACCAGTCTCGGACTCAAAGAGGACGATCCGGCTCCCTTTGATACCAAACTTCTTGGTGCCAACAGAAAAATCGCCGTTTTTGATACGATTTACAAAAAAACACCTCTGCTCAAAGCAGCGGAAGCTCTTGCCATTCCCTGCGCCGGAGGACGCGATATGCTTATCTATCAGGGTGCGGCAAGTTTCCGCATATGGACCAGTCTTGAACCGGATATTGCTGCAATGAACGCAGGTTTTGATATCACCCCCGTTACAGACGGTGACGCAAAGGAGTAAAAAATGCTGTTCTTTCAAAATATGCCTCTCTGTGAGTACGACTGGTGGTTCCGGGCGGGATTTGAATATCCCTCCTGCCTTGCTTTTGCGCTTATTGCCATTTTTATTTTCGGCAGCTGCTGGGGCAGTTTCATGAACGTCTGTATCTGGCGTATGCCCCGTCGGGAATCGGTGGTTACTGCGCCGTCGCACTGCACCGCCTGCGGCGCGGATATCCGCTGGTACGACAATCTGCCGGTTATCAGTTATATCGTCCTGCGCGGAAAATGCCGTGCCTGTCACACACATTACTCCTGCCGTTACTTTATTGTTGAAGTTATCATGGGATTGCTTTTCTGCGGTGTATTCATCAAAGCCGGATTAAGTCAGCAAGTCCCGGGAGTGCTTGCCTCTTACTGGATTCTTCTGCTCTTTGCCGTTGCCGCCGCCTGGATTGATGCTCAGCACAGAATTATTCCCGATGCGCTCAACTATCCCGCCATGTTTCTGGGAGTTGTCTGTGCGGGACTTCTGCCTGAAGTCTGGGGAACAAAAGTCTGGTATGCTGCTGTTATTTATTCTCTGTTATCCGGATTGATTCCCGGTATCTTTCTGCTGCTGTTTTCTGTTGTCGGAGAAAAAATCACAGGCAAAGAAGTTCTGGGTTGGGGAGATGTCAAATTCCTCGCAGCCTGCGGCACTCTTCTCGGACTGCCTGCGGTTCTCTTTATCCTGCTTGCAGGCAGTTTTTCAGGAAGTATCGCCGGAGTCGTCTATGCCGTCACCGGCAGAAAAAAACTTTCAGGCACAGTTATTCCCTTCGGACCATTTCTGGCGGGAGGCGCAATAATCTGGGTCTTTGCCGGAAACTGGTTTTATCCTCTTCTGAATGCTTTAAAGTAAAAGAGCTATGCGCAGTTGTCTTACATTGTTCAAAAAACGGGAAGGTTTTTTCCTGTGCTGTGTCTTTGTATTGACACTTCTGCTGTATCTGCCGCAAATCTTTTTGCGCGAAGCAATTCTGCGTGATGTGGCCTTGCGCTATGCCCCCATGGCGGAGTCCTTTGCTTCAGGAGATTTCCGCTATGCGTTTCATCCCCGCGTTCAAAGTCTGCATCCCCTGATCTCGGGATGTATCTGTTATCTGTTTGATTGTTCGGGATTTACCGCTGTGCAGTTATCCTCTCTGCTCTTTTTCGGACTTTGCGTTTTTCCGCTTTACAATTTATTGAAAACGGTCTTTGACCGTAAAATTGCCCGATGGGGAATACTTCTTCTGCCGCTTGCTTCTCAGGTTGCACAAATCAGCGTTTCAGGTTTGAGGGAGTCTCACAAAATGTTTGCTCTGCTGATAATCACGCTCGGAATTGTAACTGTTGTTAAAGAACGTGAAAAATACAGCGGTTATCTGCTGACAGGAATCGGCTGCGGTCTGGCTTTCTGTATCCGCATTGATCTTGTTCTGCCGTCGCTGTGTCTGCTGTCTGCTGCGGGAATGATGGCATTTGCCGCACAAAAGAGCTTTAAACGTCCTCTGACTGGACTGCTTGCAGTTCTGCCTTTTTTCATTTTTGAGACTGCTGTTAATTTTTACGTCAGCGGTCATGCTGTTCCCGGAAGTCACAGTCTGCGCTTTATGCGGGAGTTTGTCCCATGGGCAATGACGCCGTCAGGCATGTGTCTTGCGGTGGTGATTTCTGTGGTATGTTTTGCCGCTTTTTCCGTGGCGGGAGGATATCTTTTAAAAACTTCTGTAAAAAAGAAAGTAGTTGCTGTTATTTTCATAACGCTTGCCGTTATTTTAATTGTCAATATTGCCGGACTGCTTCCACGTATCATCGGTTTGAGTTTTTGGGAAAAGTTCAACCTTCTCCTGCATTTTGCAGAAAGTATTGTTTCAGGCTTGAATCTGCCGGTTTTCCTCACCGCCGCGTTGGGATTCTGTGTTTTGCACAAACAGAAAAAGACAGATGAAACGCAAAAAATTCTGCTTTTTATCTTCCTGTTTTTTATCGGCGCAACACTTTTTCAAACCGTTGTTCTTGAACACAAACTTTATGTTTCAAAACGTTATCTTCTGCCGTATTCTCTGCTGCTTGCCGGCTGGAGTGTTCACGGCATTGTGTTCTGCCGGGAAAAAATTGAAGAAAACACCGGCAATTACAGCAAAATACTGCTGAAAATATTGTGGATTATTCTGCCCTTACTCTGTCTCTTTCACGCTTATTCCAATCTCTTGGAATACAAATTTGAACGCGATAAAAAAGTACAGCTCCAAACGCTGAAAACCATTTCAACGCTTATAAAAAGCCGTTATTCCGGTCCGGCATATTTTACACCGGCGTTTTCTTTCTTTGAATACAGAGGAAACCGTTGTCCGAAAATCGCTTTTATCAGCCCCGGCAAAGCGTGTTCCATCGCTTATTCAAGTGGGGGCAGTTTTGTCAGGGACGCTGAAAACCCGGATTTTTTTGTCGCTCCTGCCGGAGAAAAATTTTCAGAAAAAAAATGGCGGAAAATTTCTGAAAATCTGCCTTTCGGAAAAAATAAACTCAATGTCTGGGAGTTGAAAAAATGAAATTTCACCGATTCTACCGCAATATATTTCTTGCCGTAACCGACATGTTGTGCGTATGCGGATTTCTCCTGTTTCCTGTTATTCAGATTTATCAGACAGGGAATGAAGAACTTTTAAAAAATGCCGCTTATTTTCTGATTATTCCCGGGGTGATTCTCCTGTGCAACAATCTTTCAGGACTTTACGGCGGTCACTTCTTCTACCCCGGAGTCGGTATCGGGAAAGTCCGTGAACTCAAACATTTGACTTTAAGCGTTCTCATAGGATACGCCGCATTTTTTGCATTTATCATCCTGACAGGCCGCTGGAATTTATATCCTCTGAAAAGTCTTTTGTGTGCTTTACTTTTCACCCTGCCGCTGACGGTGTTCTGCCGCTTTGCCTGCCGCCATCTGCTGAACCGTTTTCCCGGCACACGGACACGCGTTTTAATTGCCGGAGCCGGAAAAGCCGGGCGTACCGTTGCGCGCGAAATCACCAAAGACAACTATTACGGTTTTGAAGTTGCAGGTTTCCTGGATGATAACTGTACCGGCAAAGACATTATCGGTCCCGTTTCAAGTGCTGTTGATATTGCCGTTGAAAAACAAATCAATTTTCTGATTATCTGTATGCCGCCTCAGCACCTTGCCGGACAATTAAATGTGTTGTTGTCACGCTTTCACCACATTATTTTTGCTTCATCACGGCACATTCTGCCGATTATGTGGACCCGTTCCATTGCGTTGGGATACACTTCCGCCTTTGAAATCAATAACCGTTTGCAGTTCAAGATGTTTCTGCTCTGCAAAAAGATTCTTGAAGTGGCTCTGACGCTTCTGGTACTGCCCTTTATTGCCGTTATAGGCTGTGTTATTGCCATTCTCATTAAAACAACTTCGGCAGGTCCTGTATTCTACCGAGCTGACCGTATCGGAAAAAACGGCAGAAAAATCCGTATTCTGAAATTCCGTACCATGTACCGCAACGCCGATGATATGCTTGAAGAAATCATTGAAAATGATCCCGTTCTGAAAAAAGAGTGGTTGAGCAAATTCAAATTAACTGACGATCCGCGAATCACGCCTCTGGGAAAATTTCTGCGGAAAACAAGTCTGGATGAACTGCCGCAGTTCTGGAATGTTCTCACAGGAGATATGGCAATCATCGGTCCCCGTCCGATTGTTGAGGCTGAAAAACACTATTACGGCGTGAACTTTCATGTGTTTTCCGTCGTCAAGCCCGGCATTACCGGCTTGTGGCAGATTTCAGGCAGAAACGATCTGGATTACTCTGAACGTGTCAATCTCGATGTTTATTACGTCCGCAACTGGAGTTTGTGGCTGGATTATTTCATCTTTCTCAAAACCATCGTCAACGTCCTGGCACGGCGGGGAGCGTATTAAATGAAAACGGCATTGCTGCATTATTGGCTGACCGGTATGCGCGGCGGCGAAAAGGTTCTGCGGGAACTGACATATCTTTATCCTGAAGCGGATATTTTTACCCATGCCTGCAACAGAAAGATTTTTGACGGCTGTTTCGGCAATTGCCGTATTTACGAAACGTTTATATCAAAACTGCCCGGCGCACGCAGAAATTGTCAGAAATATCTGCCGTTGATGCCTTGGGCTTTGAAACAGCTTGATTTAAGCGGATACGATCTGATTATCAGCAGTGAATCCGGTCCGGCAAAGGGAATTGCAAAGCCACCGCACGCCCGGCACATCTGCTATTGCCATACCCCTATGCGTTACTTGTGGGATATGTATCAGGATTACTACAATCACGCCGGATTTGCCGGTAAAATCGCTATGCGCTTATTTAAAAATTATCTGCGGAACTATGATTTGAAATCCGCTGAAAGCGTGGATTATTTTATCGCCAACAGCAGTTTTGTTTCAGAACGCATCAAGCGGATTTACCAACGCGATTCCACAGTTATCCATCCGCCCGTTGACGTTGATTTTTACCGCTGTTCCGGCGGAGAAAAGCAGGATTTTTATCTGGTTGCCGGACATCTGCACCCCTACAAAAATCCCGTCATCGCCCTGGAAGCGTGCCGCAAACTCCGCCGCCGCTGTGTCGTTGCAGGAACCGGTCCGCTGGAAAAAGCTCTCCGCAAAGAGTATGCTGAAAGCAATTTTACTTTTTCCGGAAGAGTCTCTGATGAAAAACTTCGTGAACTTTACAGTTCTGCACGTGCATTGATTTTTCCCGGGATTGAAGATTTCGGTATCGTTCCTCTTGAAGCGCAAGGTGCCGGAACGCCCGTCATTGCCCTGGGAATCGGCGGCGCCCTTGAAACGGTCATTGAAGGCAGGACAGGACTCTTTTTTGACCGTTCTTCAGCAGATGTGCTTGCCGATATGATTCTGCAATTTGAAAATCTTACTTTTTCTCCCGAAGTCTGCCGGGAAAACGCAGAAAATTTTTCCCCTGAAGTCTTCCGCCGGAAATTCAGCTCTTTTGCTGCAAGCTGTCTGAAATGACACAAAAAGCGGATGTGCGAACAGAAGATTTTGCGTGATTGTTCAGGCAGTTCTCTTGATTTATCTGAAAATCAGGGGTATATTTTTCGATTGACAAAAACTCCCTTTTATAAAGGGAGAGTAAAATAACAGGGAACCGGAAAACGATGGATGATTTGCAGGATTTGCGGCGGCAGATTGATGAAATTGACCGCCAGATTTTATCATTTTTGAATCAGCGTTATGAAGTTGTGAAAAAAGTCGGCGAGTGGAAAATCGCCCGTAACCAGCCGATTTATGTACCGGAACGGGAACGTATGCTGCTTGAAAAACTTGAAAAACTCAATCCCGGTCCCATGCGCAGCGAAACATTGCGCGCCATTTACCGCGAAATTATGTCCGGCTCCATGAAAATTGAACTGCCCCTGCGGATTGCTTTTCTCGGACCAGAGGCGACGTACACCCATCTTGCCGCTAAAAATATTTTCGGGCAGAGTGTGGAATACGATCCCCGCGCCAGTATCAAAGACGTTTTTCACGATGTGGAAACAGGCCGCTGCAGTTACGGTGTCGTTCCCGTTGAAAACTCAACTGAAGGTGTGGTCAATCACACATTGGATATTTTGATTGACTCCTCTGTGTACATTTGTTCAGAAGTGAATATGGATATCCGCCACTGTCTTTTGAGCAACGTTGAAAAAGAACAGATTCGTGTCATTTACAGTCACGCACAGTCTCTTGAACAGTGCCGCAACTGGCTGGAACTGCACATGCCTCACGCAGAACGTGTTCCTGTAGTCAGCAATGCCAGAGCCTGTCAGCTTGCCCGTCAGGAGCCTTCCGCCGGTGCTGTTGCTGGAAGTTTGGCATCCGAAGTGTACGGTCTTAATATCCTTGAACGTGATATTCAGGATAATCCGGATAATGTGACCCGTTTTCTTGTCATGGGCAAGCAGGAACCTGAACCCACCGGAAACGATAAAACCTCCATCGTCTTTTCAATCAAGGACAGAGTCGGCGGTCTTCAGGAGTGTCTGCGCTGTTTTGCCGAAGCCGGTGTTTCAATGAGCATGATCGAGAGCCGTCCCCTCAAAAAACGCAACTGGGAATATATTTTCTTTGTTGACCTTGCCGGACACAAAAACGATGCTCCCGTTAAAAATGCTCTGGAAAAACTGGAGGAAATGTGTATTTTCTTCAAAGTCCTCGGCAGTTATCCCCGTGCCGGACAGGAGTAAATCATGCCGGATTCTCTCTACATCTGGGCTCTGGGCAGCGGCAGCTCCGGCAACAGTATCGTCATTTCAAACGGCCGCAGCAGTATCATGGTGGACGCAGGATTTTCATGCCGCGAAATGAAATCGCGCATGGCGTGTCTTGCGCCGGAACCTGCGCCGCTTGCAGCAACGCTGATTACGCATGACCACACCGATCACGTCAGGGGGTGCCGCGTCTTTTGCGACGACCTGGATATTCCGGCGGCGGTTTCTCTCCGCACAGCGGATTTTCTCCGTCCGAAAAATCTTCTGCCGCGCAAATGTTTTTATTTTGAGCCGGGCAGCCGTTTTGATATTGCAGATTATCATATCCGGACTTTCTCTGTTCCTCATGACGCTATGGATCCAGTCGGCTTTGTCGTTGAATCCGGCGGTTTTTCCGTCGGGATTGCCACTGACCTCGGCGAAATAACCCGCGATTCCCTTGAACACTTGCGCAACTGTGACGCATTGATTCTGGAATCCAACTACGATCCGGAACTGCTGCGCAACTGCGACCGTCCGCTGCGTATCAAACGCCGCATTGCCGGTCGGCAGGGACATCTGGAAAACCGTGCCATGTGTCAGGCTCTGCCGCAGCTGCTTTCTGAAAAAACCCGTTTTCTCATGCTGGTTCATATCAGTTCAGAGTGCAATCTTCCTGAACTGGCTGAAAAAATGGCACGGGAAACTCTTGATAACATGGGCAGAAGTGATATTACTCTTGCTCTGGCACTTCAGCATACGCCGACAGGTCCCTGCAAACTGGAGAAAATATCGTAATGGATAATGAGCCGCTGAAGGTATTCTGCCGCCAATGTCAGGCAAAACTGGATGTAAGTGATTTGGAGCCTTACACAAAGTTTCCCTGTCCTGAATGCGGTGCGATCATCCGTGTTCCGGAGCGTTTCGGGCGTTATCTGCTTGAAAAAGTCTGCGGTTCCGGCGGCATGTCAAAAATTTACCGGGCTTTGGATACAAAACTTGCACGGCGGGTTGCTGTCAAAGTTGCCGATAAAAAATGCGCTGACAGAAACTTTTTTGAAGTCTCCAAAATGATTTCAAAAATCAACCATCCGGCAATCGTTCCTGTTTACGACTGCGGTATATTGGATGGACGTCCCTTTATGGTGATGAAGTTCATGGATGACGGAGATCTGGAAAAACGTCTGCTGTCAAACACTTTGCCGCCTCTTCCTGAACTGGCTCAAAGTCTTGCTTTTATCGCCTCGGGACTTGCGGCTATGGCTGAAAAGGGATTCGTCCATCATGACGTCAAGCCTGCCAATATCATGCTGAGCAGTTCCGGAGAAGCCAAACTCGGCGATTTTGACCTGGCGGATTTCAGAAATCCCGGTGATGTGGATATTCCCTGTGCTGAGTTTGCCAGTCCCGGCTATGCCAGTCCGGAACGGCTCTACTACGGCGGAGAAGATTTCCGTGGAGATATTTTCAGTTTCGGTGTGACCATTTATGAACTGTTTTCAGGAAAACTGCCTTTCGGTATCCACGGTACGCCTGAAGAACTTTACAGAAAGCGCGAAAATATGGAGTTTGCTCCGCTGTCTTCTGTTGCAGAGGGGATTCCCGATGATTTTTCCATACTGATATCTTCTGTGTTATCTTTCAATATGGAATCCCGTCCCGGATATTCTGAAATCATCAGCGGTTTATCAAGGCTGTCGGAATCCTCTGATAAAGAATCCGGACTGCGCTGGACGGATAAAATCGCCAATATCTTCAAACGCAGCGGTAGAAAAGGAGAACAACAATGAAAAAACACGATATCGTTTTCGGACCGATCCTGTCGCGGCGGTTGGGCAGGTCTCTGGGAATAGATCCCATCATGCGCAACATCTGCTGTCAGGACTGCATCTATTGCGAAGCGGGAAAAACCGAAATTTTAACACTCAAACGCGATGAATATGTCCCGTTTGACAATATCATTTCAGAGCTGGATAAGGTTTTGAAAGATTCTCCGGAACTGGATTACATCACTTTTTCAGGACTCGGAGAACCCACGCTCAACTTGAAAATCGGCGATGTTATCCGCCATCTCAAAAAAAATTATCCGCAGCACCCTGTTTGTCTTTTAACCAACGGTATGCTCCTCGGAGATCCTCAGGTTCAACAGGATGTTGCAGACGTTGATCTGGTCATTCCCTCGCTTGACGCCTCAAATGCTGAAGAGTTTGCCCGGATCAACCGCCCCGGCAATGAGATGGATTTTGATACCTTTATTACAGGACTTGCGCACTTTACGCATATTTTTAAAGGAAAAATTTACCTTGAACTTTTTATCGTTCCGGGTATCAATGATTCTGATGAATCCATTGCGCGCTTTGCTGAAATCATCCGCACCATGCGTCTGGATAAAATTCAGCTCAATGCACTTGACCGTCCGGGAACTGAAAATGATATTGTCATATCCTCTTCTGAAAACGCCGCCCGTTTTTCCGCTGTCCTGGGCGCGTTTGCTCAGGTTGAGTTTGTCGGCAGAGGCAATTAACCCCGAAAGAACAAATAATGAAAAAATTTTTCAAAATCTTCTTTGAACGTCCTGAATTGGATGGTATCCTGCTGGGGCTGCTGATTGCGGCACTCCCGCTTCTTTTCTCTGACGGAAACCGTTTCGGCGCAGAGTATCTTTCAGGAGAACTGCCCGAATTTGATGAATGGCAGTTTTATTTCTTTGCCGCCATTCCCGTCGGCGGTTTTCTGGGGGCATTGTCCGCAAAAAATTTTAAAATTTCACCATTCAACGGTATTCTTCCCATCTTCACCGGTATCGCAGGAGGCGCATTGACCGGTGCCGGACTTGTTATCGCCCGTGATTTGCTTCTCAGCCGTACTTATGCCGTCGCCCGTTTCAGCGGCTCCGGATGGCTGTTCGTTTGTACCATGCTCATCTTTGCCTGCGGATTGACGCTTCTGTGGAAATCCCCCGCCGGAAAGTAAAAAAAGGAGAAAGTTTCCATGCTTGATGATATTTCTTTTTCTCTGCCGCTTACCGGAATCGTCAAATATTCCGGAGCCGTTCTTGCCGGACTTTTTCTCGGTATGACTTTGAGCCGCAGCGGTATGGCTTCTGTCAAAGATATGATTTCCGGTCTGAAACTTCAGAATACAAGAATCCTCAAAACGCTTGTCACGGCACTGCTGACGGCTATTCTGCTCATGCCCCTTTTTACCCGGCTTTGCGGACTGCCCGACGGGGCGGATATAATGCCGGGACTGGACAGAATAACCTTTCTTCCCTCTCCTGTCCCGGGCGGTTTCTGGCAGAGTATTCTTGCCGGAGCCCTCGCTGGTACCGGACTGTTTCTTTCAGGCAGAACGCTTCTTTCCTCCTTTGCCGCCGTCGGAAAAGGCGAACTGCACGCCCTCTGTTTTCTTGCCGGAGCAGGCGGCACTATCTGGCTTGTTGATGAATGTGATATTGAACTGCACAAGTTGATCAGCAAATTTGATTTTTCAACCGGCTCTCTTGCGGTCAAAACAGGATGGGGATTTTTTGATCCTGAAATGCCCGCTTTCTGGGTGACGGTTTTCATTGCCGCCGTTTGGCTTGTGATTTATTTTTCCTCTTTTTTCAGAGGCAAAGGAGAGTAAAGAAAAATTTGACTTGATTGCATCTTTGATGTATCTTATTTGAAAATCAAACATAATTTCAGGATAAAAACTGTGGAAGAAACTCTGACACCGATGATGCGGCAATACCGCGAAGCCAAAGCCACCATTCCGGCGGACGCTGTTCTCCTGTTCCGTCTGGGGGATTTTTACGAAGAATTTTTTGAAGATGCTGAAAGAGTCAGTGCCGCTCTGGAACTGGTTTTGACCAAGCGTCAGGGGATTCCCATGTGCGGATTCCCGCATCATGCGCTTGACAGTTATCTCCCCCGTCTGGTCGCCAAAGGCATTAAAGTTGCCATCGCTGAACAGATGGAAGACCCGAAACTTGCCAAAGGTATTGTCAAGCGTCAGATCACCCGTATCATCACGCCCGGAACTGTCATTGACAACACATTGCTTGATTCTTCATGCAACAATTTTCTCTGCGCCGTTGCCTTTGATAAAAAGGAAAATCCCGCCCTTTCCGCGCTGGATGTCAGTACCGGAGAATTTATCTTCATGGCTTCTCCCGATATGGAGCATATTTCCGCCGAATTTGAACGCCTCGGCGCCCGCGAAGTTTTGATTTCCGGGTCCCTTGCAAAAAAACTGCGCGACGAAAACCGCTTCCCCGATACCGGCAAAGAGATTCTCTGGACCGAACTGGATGATTACGATTTTGATCTTGCCAACTGTACGGAGTTTCTGCAAAAGCATTTCAACGTTGCCACCCTTGACGGTTTCGGCTGCAAAGATCTCCCCGCTGCCGTCATGGCCGCCGCCGCCGTTCTGCGTTACGCTTCTGAAAATCTCCGTCAGGATGCCGGGCATATCACCCGTCTTGAAAAGCACAACCCCGAGCAGTATCTTGAACTTGACCCCATCTCTCTGCGGAATCTTGAAATCATCTCTCCCCGGAAAGGTGCTGAAAGAGGCAACTCCCTGCTGGATGTTGTTGATCACACCTCAACCTCCATGGGCAGCAGAAAACTCCGCAACTGGCTGCTCCGTCCGCTTCTGGACAGGATTGCCATCATCTCCCGCCTTGAAGCCGTTGAGCAATTCACCATTGACCAGCTGACTTTGGCGGAACTCCGTGAAACCCTCGGCGTTGTCCGTGACCTTGAACGTATTGTCGGCAGAATCAACGTCGGCAACGCCACACCCCGCGACTTTCAGAGTCTGGGCGTTTCCCTTGAAACCATGCCCGGTATCAAATATCTGCTCTCAAGTTTTGATACGCCGCTTCTGGCTGACTGCTGTTCAAGAATTTCGGATTTCACCCCCCTGGTTGAAAAAATCCGTTCAGCTTTAGTTGACGAACCGCCCGCCCTTTTGGCCGACGGCGGTGTTATCCGCGAAGGTTATTGTGCCGAACTTGATGAACTGCGTGCCGCTGCCTCCGAAGGTAAGTCCTGGCTCTCCCAGATTCAGCAGCGCGAATCCGAACGCACCGGAATCAAAAGTCTTAAAGTGAAGTTCAACTCCGTTTTCGGTTATTATATTGAGGTGAGCAAATCCAATCTTGATCTGGTTCCGGAGGACTATATCCGCAAGCAGACCCTCGTCAATGCCGAGCGTTTCATCACCCCGGAACTCAAAGAACTTGAAAACAAAATCCTCGGAGCTGAAGAACGCAGCAAATCCCTTGAAGCACGGCTCTTTGCCGAAATCCGTGAATTTGCCCTCGGTTTTACTTCTTCCATTCAGGAAAGTGCCGATGCCCTCGCCGAAGTTGATGCCATCTCAGGTCTTGCCGAATGTGCCAGAATCAACAATTATCACCGTCCGAGAATTTTTGAAGATGACCGCCTGATCATCAAAGGCGGCAGGCATCCCGTCATTGAAGCAGCCATGCCCCCCGGAACTTTTGTCCCCAATGACTGTATCCTTGACGGTGACAACAACCGTCTTATGCTCATTACCGGTCCCAACATGGCAGGAAAATCCACCTATATCCGTCAGACTGCCCTTCTGGTCATTCTCGCTCAGGCGGGTTCCTTTATCCCTGCCGACTACGCCGAAATCGGTCTTGTTGACAGAATCTTCACCCGTATCGGCGCCGCAGATGACCTCTCGCGCAATCAGAGTACGTTCATGGTTGAAATGGTTGAAACTGCCAATATTCTCCGCAATGCCTCTCCCCGCAGCCTTGTTATTCTTGATGAAATCGGCAGAGGTACAAGCACCTTTGACGGTCTTTCCATCGCCTGGTCCGTCGCGGAATATCTCCACGATGACCCCAGGTGCCGCACCCAGTTCGCCACGCATTATCACGAATTGACTGAACTTGCCTCCACCCGCAGAGGTGTCAATAACTACAATGTCGCCGTCCGGGAATACGGTGAGGATATTATCTTTTTAAGGCAAATCCTCCCCGGCTCCAGCGACCGCAGTTACGGTATCCATGTCGCCAAGCTTGCCGGTGTCCCCGTTCCCGTTCTTGAACGCGCCAAAGTTATTCTTGAACTGTTGGAAAAATCCCCCGGCACCCCCCGCGATGCCATCTCGGCTCTCCCCCGCAAAACCGTCAAAGGCAAGCGCAAATCCGACGAATCCGATGACGCCATCCAACTCCGCCTCCTCTGACCGCTTTTTTTTCGGTAGAAAAAAAAGCTTGGCAAAAAAAAGCGGATAGCGATTGCGACGTTGCTGCAATCGCCTAAGGGGGCTTGTCGCCCCCTTAGGAATCCCCCGGG
>JAZQYS010000363.1:0-4182 GCA_045633645.1 Victivallaceae bacterium
GGCATAAATTTCTTTGCGGACAGATGTGTTGTTTTCCCGCAATTTAAAGAGTCGTTCCGGTAAGTTCATTTTAAATTTCCCCGTAATATTGTTGCAGCGTTTCATCTTTGACAACCATCATCAGCTCTCGCTAAGTGTCAGTGTCAGATGAAATACAAACAAAGTTGTGTAATATAGCACGATTTGCGTAAAAATACAATTGAAAAACCAGAACTTTTCACCCTGATGCATACCGCGGATATTTAATAAAGCGGGTGCATCAATTTCCGATGATGAGATTCGTGAGGGTGTTTTAATTCTTCGGAATAGTTCTCTCAAGCTCAAAACGGTTGCCGGCAATGCGATTTTGCTGAACTATACCGTTTCTTCGGAAAACATCTCTGAACGCATAAAAATCAAAACAGAGAACGGCTTTCACCTCAAAGCAAATGTCTGTAAATTCCGCAGAAATAAAAGCCGCACCGCAGATATTTACAATGGTTAATAAATATTTTACAGTTATAAATAATTTTCAGTCTTCTGAATCAATAAAGGTCAATTTTATTCCGTTTTCCTTTGGAGAAAGTTGCTTAAAATCTGTGGTCAACCCATAGTTGCCGAATTTTACAAAATATTCTCCCGACAACACTGGTTGGCGATAATTTAAGATTTGGGGATACCGAAGAAGATCAATATTCCACAATATATGATGTCGAATTTGTCCAGAATTATCCAGTAACAACATACATTTCCCCAGAAGAAAGAGTTTACCGCCATCCTTCAGTCCAGCAGAATTTTTTGCAACAGGAAAAGTCGAAACGATTCCATCAATACAGCTTTCAATATACAAAGGCTTATTTATATCTTCGGCTTTGATCGGGGCAACGGGACAAACTATCCCATTAGAAGACTCAAAAAATCTTTTATATTGGGAATACTCATCCAACCCTTTTTTCAGTTCACTATTTTTTATCCACAAAACGGTAATTACAGATGTTAAAACAAAAATGATGATCAGGAAAACTGCTGTAAATATTTTGTTTTTCATATTTTGTTCCTCCATACTCTAACCAACCATCTCACAGGTAATATACCATCTAATGTAACACCGCAATGAAAAGAATACAAGTTTCTTATCGGCAAAACATCGTTAAAAATAATAAGAGACTGGAAAACGGAAAAACTTGAAGATCCCGCTGAAAAAATTCTCTTTACTTTTTGCTGCAGGCTTTGACCTCTGCCGTCGCGAAAAATAAAAATGCAGCGGCAAATCCGGCAGAACCTGTTCCACGCAAACCGGAAGGTAGTGGCAAGTGCCTCATAAAAGGCACAAGATGACAGTCATTTCTCTGTGTGATAGATCACGGTATCTGTGCGTTGCAAGCCGAAATCTGAAAAACAGAAATGAGCAGTTTCATAGCCGTGATAATATCGTCCTTCACCACCTGGTCGTTTTATCATCTTACTTATCTTTTGTGAAAAAATCTTTTTTTCTCAACCAGTACGCCGGAGAAGCGGACCACATATGGGAATAATCGCCGGCAGTCCAGGATTCCCGGATTCCATCCTTCAAAAACGGTTTCCAGCGAGACAGGATTTTCAATTTTTCCGGATCAGGGAGATGATAACGGACCGCCGCCATAAATAAATAATCCATATAGTAGATGGTTGGTTTTACCGGAAATTCACCGGAAAGAACGCGCTGCAACAGTTTTTCCGGCTGGTGCTGCGTTTCCGGCAGACCGAATGCCAGCGCCATAATGTTTCCGATGTTGGTACAGATCTTGCGCCCGTCCTGCAGCGGAAGCCACCGGTTGACGGGGACTCGGGACATGCCGGGGATGCCGTCTGCATACGCCTGATGTACCGGATCCCACAGCAGATGGTTAAAGGCCTGACGGACTGTATGTGCCAGTTGATGGAACTGCTCCGCATCGTGGGGCATGCCGATGAGCAAAGCGATCTTTTCCATTGCCTGTAGGGCGCCGTACCACAGGGCTGTCATTGCCGCAGTTCCCCGATCCGCCGGTGGATGATGATAGATGATATCGCCATCCACAGCCCAGTCAATGAACAGATAATTTTCCGCCTGCGAAATCAAGCCTTCCGGACCGCTCATGGACCGGAAATGTTCAAAAACGATCCAGATCGCATCATAACAGCTTTCCGCGAATCGTTTTTCGCCGGTGCGTTCCAGATATTCCTGCATCATCAGAACAAAACAGAGTTCGTAGGAGGTGTGGAACATTTTTTTCTGCTGACGGAGCAGGAGTGTTGTGCGGAAAAGATCTGCTCTGGCAAGGCGTGTCTCCCCGAAGGCAAGCGCTGCAATGCTGGCACCGATCCGGTAATCGCCGGTACAGCCAAGCCCCTCATGGTGCGCTGGGGAGTCCAGATGGATCCGCTGCATACAGACCTGCAACAGTTCAAGGCAGCGGTCATCCAGTTTTTTCAGCCACGGTTCCGGAAGATTTTTGATCGCCCGTTTCCGGCAGGGTTCCCAAGTCCGCTCCCAAAAACAGAACTCCAGTGTTACCGCATCATCACAATCGGAGTTCGTGCGGAAGTCCGAGGGGATCAGATTCACTTTGATATAGCGGCACGGATAGATCCGGAATGTCCGATAGGAACTTTCTCCCGGCTTGCTGGCAAAAAATTCCTCCGCTGCCTGATCGGGTCTGACTCCGTACAGTTCTTCACATTCAAAGAACATCTTGACGCTGTTTTGTCCAGCGGCGCGCACTTCAACATGTCCGGCGGAAAGTCGCGGCAGTTTCAGGAAGAACGTAACGGGGCGACCGGGTTTGACAAGAAGTTTATTGCCGCAGCGCCGGATGTTTTCGCCTTTCCCGAACGGAAAAAGATACGGAAGAACTGTGATTTTTTTGTTGGTCAGCGGCGGCAGGTCCATAAAGCAGACCGGCAGCGGAAGTCGGACCGGAACGCAGTCGTTCAACCATTCCGACTCGTTTTCTTCCTCATCCCGCCAGGCACAGCGGCTGTATGCGTGGGAAATCCGGAACTGCCAGTTGTCCGGCGTGACATGCGTATCCCCGGCGTGCAGTTCGCTCCATACCCAGCCATAGCCGAGGGTGTAATCGGACTGCACCAGAGGCACCGGAACAACTTGAAAACGGAATTCATTTTTTCCGTGCCGGAGCCATGGAGTCACATTGCGGGAATCGCCGAACCACCAGTCCGGCGCACCGGTCTTGCCGAAATCGCCTCCAACTTCCACCGGGCCGTCTTCTGCAAAGACGCCATTGACCAGCAGACGGAAACGGCATCCTGCTGAAAAGTCCAATATGCACGGTGATTCACCATCCCATTCATAGAAAAAACGGAACTCAAGCAGGGTGTGCTGCCATTGATCCGGCACATAGTTATACAGGTCAAAAATCGAATGGGGTAACTTTTTCCATTGCGGATATTTTTCCGGATCACACCAGATAGCTCCGGTCAAGTATCGGCTGGGAAATATATCTGTCGCTGTTGTCATTCTTCTCTCCCTGCTTCAACGTTTTCCACTCCGAGCCGTCCCCCCATGATAAAAGAACCGAAAAGAGAGATTACAACATTTCTCATTCCCCAAGCCATTTCTTCATCTCCTGCCTGCTTGCAGTTGCAGAGTTCTTGTTTGTGTAATAAGGTTAATATAGCATCGCAGAAGAAAAATACAAGGTCCCCCGGTGAATTATGCAGGATTCAGAGTGAACCGCAAAGATATTTTGCCGCGCCTTTTTCGTTTTATAAAGATCAGGGAAACCGGAAAACGATACCTGTTTCCGGATGTTTTTTCAAACATTCATCTTCAGGAAGATTGCAGTAACAGCGCAGTATTATAGATGATGCTGTTTCCGCACATTTATGGTGGTTCAGCGGAGAGCTTGTCGGCTTAAGGCATATATAAGGTTGGATGTCTTATTTAATCAAAAAACGACATCTGCCAGCATTACAAATGAATCACTTATGTCACAAAATAGAGAAAAAGGGATAAATGTCTGTCATCCCCGAAAACGGATGTCGGTACGAAAGGCGGAAAATCTCAGTTTGTCGAAGCAGAGATTTTGGCAAAACAGCGGTGTGTTTCTGTAACTTCATCATCTCTAAAGAATAGCATAAACGGCATTCATAAATGACGGACATCATTTACAAACAGAGAATTTGCGCAAGATTATGGAAATTTCAGGTTGAATCAAATTA
>JAZQYS010000364.1:0-2932 GCA_045633645.1 Victivallaceae bacterium
ACTTTATCTTTGCGGCTCAACCAACGCTATGCAAAGTTTCGTTGAAAACGGCAGAATCACCGTCAATTATGCCGACGGCAGCAAAGAAACGCTTTCGCTTGTTCATCCGGTCAACTTTGATGACTTCATGGTTCCGGCACTTCAGCAGGAATTTGATTACTTCTACTTCAGCAGCGGCAATCACGGTATCGTCTGCCGTATTCCGCTTGACGCAGAAAAAGAGGTCTCTTCTTTCACCATGGAAGCCGTCGCCAACGAAGTGATTATTACGCTTTTCGGAGCCAATATCAAAAGAGGAAACTGAAAAATCATGTATCCGGAACTCAATGCCAAATATGAAAAAATCCTTGCCTCCCTTGATACGGCAAGGATGATGAAAACCACAAAAGAACTTCTTGATCTTGAAATCGGTCAGACCTTTTCAAGTTATCATGCTTCAGCACAGCGGACTTTGGAGATTTTGCAGGAAATGGGTATTCCCAATGCTGAAAAAATCTCCTATGCCGCCAACGGAAAAGACTCCTATCAGGATAAATTAACGCCGCTGGGCTGGGATGCCACCGTCGGCAAAGTCGTCATAGCCGAGGCAATCGGTATGGAAGCGGGAACGGTTGTTGCAGATTATGAACAATGCTCCTTTGCTCTGATCAAAGGTTCCACCTCAACGCCTGACGGAAAAATGGTGCGTATGCGTTTGATTACAGAAGAGGCTCTTCTTGCCGGAGCCGACCCGCACAATGCGCTTGTTCTGGTCAAAGCTCCGACGTGGCCCGGAGCGGCATTTCTCCCGCACATTCTTGACATGGGCGCAGCCGGAGTCATCAGTGATTTTGCCATGAATGCGGACGATGCGCCCGATGGAACCCAGTGGAACAACGCTTTTGTTGAAAAGACCGGCTGGCACGTCGGCGCGGATGACCGTGATTTCATCGCCTTTGCCGTAACGCCGGATATGGGAACAAAACTTCGCAGAGCCCTTTCGCGCGGAAGTGTATCCATTGATGTTCAGAGCGACGGCAGACGTTTTGAAACGACGGTTGACCTTGTAACGGCAATGGTTCCCGGCAAAAGAAAAGAGGAATTCTGGATTTTTGCCCACTTGTACGAACCGCTTTCAAATGACAACTCAAGCGGTATTGCCTGTGCCATGGAAATTGCCAAATATATCATGTCCCAAGGTACGCCCGAGTATTCTTTGCGTCTGATTTTCGGACTGGAACTTTACGGCTTTGCCGCCTATGCCGTTCTGCGCGGAGGCGATTGCAACATGAGCGATAAGGTTATCGGAGCCATTGACTGCGACGCCATGTATCTGCGTAAAAATTGGTACATCAACTTCAACTGTGCCTCTCCTGCTCTGCCCTTCTTCGGCAACACTTTTATACCGATGATTGCCGACACGATCAATGCCCGTTTTGATGAGCCGAAAGTCATTTCACGCAACAGTTATCCGACGATGTACGATGATGACTCCTTCCTCGGCGACAGCACGACCGGCGTTCCGACCGTCTGGCCCATCCGTGACGGAAAGAACTTCTGGCACAACTCCAAGCAGACGATTGACTATGTTGAAGAAAAAGAGTTTGCCAAGGGTACGGCAATCAGTGCGCTCTTTGTGGATATGGTCATCAATCCCGATGAAACACTTATTGCAGACGCGCTTGCAGTTTCACTCAAACAGCTGCGCGATGAGTTGTTCTATTGTGTCGGTTCTGAAAAAGAACACATGACAAGACGTTATGAGATTGTCCGTCAGAACTTTGCAAACTTCGAACGCGCGTTCCCCGGCATTGATTTGTCAGAGGGACTTGCTCTGATTGATGAAGAGTTTGAGGACTGTATTTGCGGTCTTACTGATGAGATTCCGCACTCCCGCTGGAGAGATTATGCGGAACAGATTACGCCCTCCCGTCTGACCGTGGGACTGCCCTGCGACCAGACGAAACTCCCCTACGATAAGCGTAAACGCATGCCCAATCCGCTTTACTCGCCTATGGGTGCAATCCTGTCAAACATGGACGGCAAGCGGAATCTTGCGGAACTTTTCCGTATGGCGGAACACGAAATCCGCAGCATTATGCCTGAAAAGCAGGTCAAACAAATGCTGTCCCAGATTTTGTTCTACGCTCAGGCGGGCTACGTTTCCCTGGGCGGTTTCAAGGGCGTGAGCAAAGATGATATTGTCAATGCGCTGCGTGAACTCGGTGTGAAAAAAGGCGACAAAATCGCGCTGCACTCCATGTTGTCCGAGTTCGGCTTGATTGAGGGCGGACCCAAAACGATCCTTGAGGCTTTCAAAGAGGCTGTGGGAGAAGAGGGAACCTTTATGACTCCGGCATTCAACCACTGCTTTGTCAATATCGGCGGACCCAATGCTGCCAACATGATGCGTCCGTTTGACCCTGAAAATATTGCCTCCATCTGGACAGGTTCCCTGCCCCGCGCCATGGTCAAAATGCCGGGCGTCATCCGCACAAGACACCTGTCGCACAGCTGGAGCGTTTACGGCAAAATGGCTGAAGAAATTGCCGACGGACTCAAATACAATGAGCCGCCGATGGGCGTCAATAATCCTCTGATGAAAATGCTGCGTGCCGGCGGAAAAATCATCCATTTCGGAAGTGAAGTTACCTCCACCACATTTTTGCACTGCATTGAAGACGAGTTGAGTATGCCCGGTGTTGAAGATGTCCTCTGCTGTGTCAAGACCGGCAACACCACAATCAACGTTGCCGTTCCGCGCAATCTGCCCGGCTGCCGCGACTTCTATCACGGCACAGAGGATACGATCAAGTTCTTCAAAGCCGCCAAAGAAAAGGGCTTGAAAATCCACCGTGTCCAACTGGGGACGGGAACAGTCAAAATGATGGATATGCAGGAATTGTATTCCATCGGCAAAGAGCTGATGACTTGTGATCCCTTTATTCTGCTT
>JAZQYS010000365.1:0-3888 GCA_045633645.1 Victivallaceae bacterium
TCAAGCAGTACTCAACGGTAACTCTTCTCCCTGATTCCCACTTCTTTTATTCAAAGAAGCTCGTCTTTGAAGATGACGAGGAGACCTTCATTGAAACGGCGTCCCTGTTTCAGGAAATTGACCACGCCGCGTTCCATGGCGTTGCGTGCGGGAAGTTGTTCAACAGGAGTTGAAAGTCCGGGCGCACCCCAGATTCTCCAGATGACTTCGCGCGTTTCGTCCCTGCCGGGACAGATGAGATTGTGTCCGAGTTTCTGGAACTGAACAATATTAGATGTTTCGGGGAGAAACTCTTTGAATTGCGGGTCAAGCAGCCAGGAATAGCAGACTATTGCCTTGTAATCGTAATCAGGATAAAACTCCTGACAGAAGCGGCTCATGCGGCGGAAAGACGCCATACATTCATCGGCTTTCAGAGGACCGCTTGCGGGGATATGCACATTGATTGTTTTGTCTCCAAAGGTCAAATCAGGAGAACCCGGATTGCCTTTTTGAAATGCGGGGAACTCTTTTAAACTGCCGTCCGCCTGACGGTAGAGAGAAAGTTTCAGAGCAAAAAGGTGGATATCATTACACTGAAGTCTGCCGAACTGTTTGACTTCGCCGTTCAGACATGCCTGCGCCCAGATAAAAAGACGCGGAGAAAGTCCCAAATATCCCAAATCGCGCAGCATGACAGGCTCCCAGCATTTCAAATCAGTAAGGATTTCCAGCAAGGATTCTTCAGGCCAGTTCAAAGTACGGTAAAGTTCAACGGCGTTCTGATAGTTGGCAATAATACAGAGAAGATGAAATTTCTCAAGTTCTCCTGATTGGAAACGTTCCGTTACCTGTTGAAAGGGAAAATCTCCGACAACTTTTGCCGCACATTCAGCAAAAAAATCCTTGTCAAGCTGCTGAAAAAAGGGTTCAAGTTTTGCAAATTCAACGGTATTCAGTCCGAAAAGACGGGCATTTTCGCAGAGCGTTGACCAGGAAAAAGTATTCATTTTTCACCTCAGTGATTGAAGAAATTCATCTAAATTCAATCCGCCTTGACGGATAATGACGGGAAATTCTCCTGTGCAGTCAACAATGGTGGAGGCCAGCGCATCAGCGGGAATATCTCCGCCGTCGGCAACGGCATCGGCTGTTCCGCAAAGCATTTCAACAGCTTCGGCACAACTGAGGGCGTTGGGACTGCCTGAACGGTTGGCACTGGTCTGAAAAAACGGCTCGCCGACTTCACGCAAAAGCGCAAGCAGCTGCGGATGATCGGGGATTCGGAAGCCGACAGTGGAACCATCCTCTTTTTTTACAATCAAAGTCAGAGGACCCGGCATGAATTTTTCTGCCAGAAGTTTTGCGTATCCGGAAAGACGGATGCCGTTTTTTTCAAGCTGAAACGTATCTGAAACAAACCAGCCCAGATGTTTGGCAGGATCACGGTGTTTCAATTCATAGATTTTTTCGCGACAGAGCGAATCGCTCACTCTGCCGACAAGTCCGTAAACCGTTTCTGTCGGAACGACTGCAACTGTTCCTTCTCTGCGGAGAACGGAGGCAATTTCCTTTATCCCTTCAGAGGAGCCGCCGCGCCAGTTGTAATACATTTACTCGCAGCTTTCTTCTTCGCCGGTGATTTTGACAGTCAGACGTTCCCCGAAATAGGTGAAGAAGAACGTTGCGATTCCGGCGACAAATCCGTAAACCGCGCCGCAGGAAAGGGAGCGTTCGAACTGGGAACTGTTGAGGATTTCATCAAAAGTTCCGCCCGCGCCGCAGGAGGAAATAAACGTGTAAAGCAGCCAGACGACCGTTGAGACGATCATCGTCGCCCAGATACCGGTGCGGCTCGCTTTTTTGAAGTAGATTGCCGCAATGACCGGAATGAAGACCACGACCAGCTGAGAAGCCCAGCAGTTGACCATCAGAGAATAAATACTGTTGGCATTGAAGGCGAAATAGGCGGCAATCAGTGCCAGAACCACTGTGCTTATACGGGTCGCCATCAACAGTTTTTTATCATTGAGTTTCGGGAAAAGCGGAGAGATGACGTTTCTGACCAGAAGCGAAGAACCCGCCAAAAGTGAACTGTCTGCGGAACTCATGATTGCACTGATGAGCGCAGCAAGGAAAATCGTCATGAGAACCGGATGAATATTTCCGAGAATGATCATTGCCATACGGGGCATGACCTGATTGGCAAGATCGTCGCCCATGATTTCAGCAGTAATACCATGTTTTGCAAGGACGAAACGGGCAGAGAATCCGATGATGATGGGAACCAGTCCCAAAGCCGCATACATGAAGCCCGAAAGAACCGAACTTGAAATGGCAACTTTATCGTTTTTGCTTGAAAGTGAACGCTGGATAAGATCCTGTCCCACCATGCACCCCAGTCCCATGATGATCCAGTTGCCGATGTAATAGGTCACGTCATTGATGTTTTTGACTTCGCCGATACCGATGGAAAGATCTCCGGGTTTGAGGGCTTTGAGCATAACGTCAAAACCGCCCGCCTGACTCACGGCATTGGGCATGATGATCAAGAGACCGATGACAATCAGTCCCACCTGGACAAGGTCGGTAATTGTTACTGCCCACATACCGCCTGCGAAAGTATAAATCAGAATCACAGCGGCACCGATCAGAGTTCCTTTCCAGACCGTCATGCCGGTAATGACATGCAGGATCGTTCCCATTCCGAGGAATTGTGCCGCCAGCCAGCCGATGTAGACCGGGATCATCCAGACGGAGGCATAAATTCCTGCGCCGCTGCCGAAACGGGAGGCAATGATATCCGTGACCGTAAGGCACTTGAGTTTGCGGAGCATACCTACAATGAAAATACCGGCGAGAATCAGACTGATGGAGGCTCCGAAGGGATCAGCAAGAACACTTCCCAATCCGTCGCTGAAAACCGTTGCACAGACTCCCATACTGGAACCGGCGCCGAACCAGGTCGCAATCAGAGTTCCTGTTGCCATCCACAATGGCAGACGCTGCCCGGCGACCAGAAAATCTTTCATATCTTTAATATGCTTGCCGGACCAGATTCCGATTCCAAGCATAATTGCAAAATAAATAGCGATTCCGATCCACAGGACGGTCAGCGTGTTGCCTGACAGCCCCATACGGTACGTTGAGTTTCCGGCTGCAAAAAGTAAATCCATTGTTTGATATGACTCCGATACAGTTAAATTTTCCTAAATTATAATTACAAAATACCCGCTTCCGGCATCTGCCGGCAACATCTTTTTTAAAAATATAGTCCCGATAGTGGATTATTCAAGCATAATATCGGTTGAAAAACCATCATTCTGCAATTATTTTATATCTAAGGTAAATTTTTAACGCCGAAAAAGCCTTTCAGCACAGTTGAAGAGTCTGAAAATGCTTTTTTCGCAAAACAAAAGATGGAGTGTGCAATTATGGCAGAATTTCTTCCTTTCAACGGACTTCTTCCCGTTCCCGAAAAAGCGGACAAAGTAGCAGCTGTTCCTTATGACGTCGTGGATTCCGCAGAAGCCGCCGCCCTGGCTGAAGGCAATCCCTATTCCTTCCTCCACGTTTCCCGTCCTGAAATTGATATGGAACCGGGCATTGATCTTCACGATGACCGCGTTTACGCTCAGGCAAAAGCGGGCTTTGACCGTCTGTGCAAAGAAGTTCCCCTGCTGGTCGATCCTGAAAAACATCTCTATATTTATCAGCTTGAGATGAAAGGTCGTGTCCAGACCGGCGTGATTGGTGCCGCTTCTGCCGAAGATTACCGCACCGGAATCATCAAAAAACACGAGCGTACCCGTCAGGATAAAGAAGATGACCGTACCCGTCACGTCATGACTCTGCGTTCTCACACGGGTCCGGCTTTCTTCACCTACCGTGACGTTGCTGAAATCAGCG
>JAZQYS010000366.1:0-3976 GCA_045633645.1 Victivallaceae bacterium
TATTGCGGATATTGTTCACTTTTTCCTCGCCCACCGGGGCAATGCGGTGATTGATGAAATCATCGTCCACCGGGTCGGCAAGGAACCGTTTCTGGTCTGAGAAAACTTATTCCCACTTGTTGAAACAGCAGACTTCCTCAAGGGACTTGCGGATTTTTTTCACGGGAGAATTGTCAACGGCGTAACCGATGGCAAGAACCAATCGGGCTTCGCTGCCATGGGGGATTCCGAAATATTCTTCCATCTTGTTCTGGTCATTGACACCGATAATACAAGTTCCGAGTCCGAGAGAGAAAGCCTCATGACACATATTCATACAGGCAGCGCCGATATCGCCCTGAGCAAAACGCTGTGTATCTTTGTAATGGTTGAAAACAACCGGTTTCACGTCAGCTTTCTGTTCAACAAAAATAATGAACGCAGAAACCTGATGCCGCCACGGCGCGCCGGTAGCTCCGTTTTCAACAACGATGGCATCGCAGAGTTTTTCTTTGGCATCTGCTGAATCAACGACGATAAATTTCCAGGGCTGGGAATTACATCCGCTGGGAGAAAGTCTCCCTGCCTCAACAATTTTCAGCAAATCTTCGCGCGACACCTGCTTTTCAGGATCAAAACTGCGGCAGCTTTTTCTCTGTCTCATCATTTCAAGAAAGTCCATATTCAACTCCGTATCTGTTAAATAGTTCATTTGCTCCGTTCTCTTTCAGGACGGAAAATAATTTTATCTATGAATATATTATAACATTTCACAGAAAATATTTCAAACAATCTCCCGAACTTTCTCCTGCAAAATTTTTTTATTTTCCTTCAAATTTTTTCTTCAGAGAGTAATTGCGGTTGATTTTTAAGAAACTTAAGACTATATTATCAGCGGGTTGTTTCTTCCTCTCAGTTTAAAATCTTGTGCTGCGGAGCAAAGTTCGCGAGACAACCGTTGTATAAAAATTAAAATTGTAACGGAGTTGAGATGTTCACTGCAATATTAAAAGGGCTTTCCCTTTATCTGCCTTATCCGGCATTGGGTTTACTGATATCCGCGGGGCTTACTTATCTTGCAATATTTTTTCTTCCGCGTTTCGGATTTGTTGACATTCCCCGGGGACGGCATCAACACGAAAAGCCCATCCCCAGAGGAGGCGGAATTGCAATCGTCACAGCGTTTTTTCTGACAGTGTTTCTTTTTGGGATAAGTCTGCTTGACAAAGACATGGCGTTGTACAGAGATATCCAACTCTTCTTTTCAAAATTCTGGATTCCGGCACTGCTTATTTTCGTCATCGGTGTCATAGACGACCGTTACGAATTGCGGAGTTGGTTCAAATTGCTGTTCCAGATTGCTGCCGGTGTTATTTTTTATCTGGAAGGAGCAGGCATTTCAAAGATTTTCATCTATCCGATTCCCGCTCCATTGGGATTGGCAATCACAGTTTGCTGGAGCGTTGTTATCATCAATGCTTTCAATCTCATTGACGGTCTTGACGGCGTTGCTGCCGGATTGGCTGCAATTGCCTCATTTTTCCTGGCGGTATGGACGATTCTGCTTGGCGGTTCTGCCGCAACGGTTGTTATTCTCTTGACTTTCTGTACCAGTTGTCTGGGATTTCTGCGCTTTAATTTCTCTCCGGCGCGAATTTTTATGGGCGATACCGGAAGCACATTTCTCGGATTGTTTTTCGCTTATATCAGTATGCAGTATTCTGCCAAGTCCGTAACTTTAACGGCACTGCTTGTTCCGTTGGCTGCTATCGGCGTACCGATGTTTGATGTATTTCTGGCAATCTGGAGACGTTTTTTCAGACGTTACATCAACAAAGATACCAACAGCAGCATTATGCAGGGCGACCACGACCATTTGCATCACAGAATCCTCAAAGAAACAGGCGTTCAACGCAAAACAGCCTGGATCATCTACGCTCTTGCCTCTGGACTCTGCCTGCTTGCTCTTACCGGCGTTTTTCTGGAAGAAAGTTCTTCGGCAATGATTTTAGTTCTTCTGCTGCTGACGCTTTTTGTTATGATCCGCTACTCCAGCATTGAGCTGTTTGACACCTTGACCTGTGTCAGCAAAGGTCTCCAAATTCCCCACAGAAATCTGATTTTAACGGCAATACACCCCCTGTTGGACGGACTGATTGTTCTGGCGGCATTCATGACGACCCGCTATTGTTTCATTGATGTATTAACCGGCAAGTGGTCCGAAGCACTTTTGTATTTCATGCATATTGCACCGTTTGTTCTCATCCTGTGTCTGTCGGGCATTTACCGCACCTACTGGCTCAGAGCAGGAATCATCCAGTACTATAAATTACTGCGTCTTTTGACAATTGCCGGTGTCACGGGGTATGTCATCAGCAATATCGTCTGTATCCATCTCATCAAGCTCTCTGACAGTGACCTGAAAAACTACACCTGTTTTTACGCAATGTTTTTCATGGTGCTTCTGGCGGGTATTCTGCTGGAACGTTTTCTGATTCACTACTACGAAAGCTGGGGATACAGACGTTTGTTCATCCGTAATCAGGGAAAAGTTTCAAGCCTGAAAAAAGTTTTGATTTACGGCGGCGGTCTGCTGTGCCGTATTTACGCCACGCAGCAGTACTGCGGTTTCAGGGGCGGCCGTGAAAACATCAAAATCATCGGTATCATTGATGACAGCCGTGCTTTGCGCAACCTCAATGTTTACGGATTCAATGTTCTGGGTACGCTGGATGATCTGGAAAAAATTTACAAAAAAACGCCGTTTGACAGTATCCTCATTGCTTACAGCAATCCCGATGAAAAGCAAGTACAAATTTTGCGGGATTTCTGCAGCAAAAACAACGTAGAGCTTGAAATACAGATCTGCCGTACAGAAAAATTCTGAAAACACAGATATTCTGCGGACACAAAAATTCGGGAGATATTTTTATGCAAACCGGAGAGACTGCACCGGCATTTTCCCTGCCTAATCAAAACGGAAACATGATTTCCATTGCCGACTTTGCAGGGAAGAAAATCGTCCTTTACTTTTACCCCAAAGACAACACTCCCGGCTGCACCCGTCAGGCGTGCGCCTTCGCCGGACTCTTTGAAGAGTTCAAAAAAAGAGATATCATCGTCATCGGTATCAGCAAAGACTCCGTTGAAAGCCACCGTAAGTTTGCAGAAAAACACGCTCTCCCTTTTATCTTGCTTGCCGATCAGGAACTTCAGGCAATCAAAGCATACGGCGTCTGGCAGGAAAAGAAACTTTACGGAAAAGTTTCAATGGGCGTTGTCCGCACAACATTCATCATAAATGAAAAAGGCATGATCGAAAAGATCATGCCCAAGGTCAAACCAGATACAAATGCCGCCGAAATCCTTGCGGCATTATAAGTTGATAACGCTGTACCGGATCAAGCGATTCTTCCGGTACGGATCAATTCTTTGAAGAACTTTGCACTGAGTTTTGGAATACGTTCCTGAGTCCGGTAGTTGACAAAGGTCAAACCGAAACGGCGGCGGTATCCGGAACCCCATTCCAGATTGTCCAGAAAACTCCAATGCAGATAACCGGTAATCGGCACGCCGTCACGGATGGCACGGCTCATGGATTCCAGATAAGAACGCAAATATTTGATGCGGAACACATCATAAACCTCTCCGTCAGCTGCCGGACGATCCATATTGGATGTGCCGTTTTCAGAGATGATGATTTCTTTGGGTTTCCACAATTCGTTGACGATACGGCTTCCCCAATAGATAGCCGCCGGCTGGAACATACCGTTGCAGTCAGTCCATTCCGTTGCAGCATCATCAAAGAAAATCTCATACTTTTTCTCAAGTTCCGGAGCAAAACGCACCAGTCTGCCATAATAGATATTCAGTCCGAGAAAGTCCATCGGCGCAGAAATCAGTTTAAAATCCCCGTCTTTTACTTCAGGCGCATCACTGCCTTCGGCTTCAAGATAAGAATCGGGATATCCGCCCTCCATGATGGCTGTAATAAAAT
>JAZQYS010000367.1:0-14832 GCA_045633645.1 Victivallaceae bacterium
GCATCGCCTTCGAGGTTCTTGCCGTTGAGCATGTAGTAGACAGAACGGCAGGCAGCTTCAAGCACACCGCCGGTGACACCGAAGATGTCTGCGGCACCCCTGGATTCACCCAGGGGGCTGCCAAAGGTATCCTCTTCCATGTTGGCGAGGTTGACACCGGCTTCGCGGAACATCTTGCAGAGTTCACGGGTGGTGACAACGTAATCAACATCACGGACACCGTCATTGGCAAATTCCGGACGGGCGGCTTCGTATTTCTTAGCCTGACAGGGCATGACGGAAACAACGATCAGATCCTTGGGCTCAATACCGAGCTTTTCGGCATAGTAGCTCTTGGCGATCGCGCCGAACATCTGCTGCGGAGATTTGCAGCTGGACGGAATGTGCAGCAAGTCAGGATAGTTGTGTTCGATGAAGTTGATCCATCCGGGGCAGCAGCTGGTGAGGATCGGCAGATTCTTTCCGGCTTTGATACGTTCAACGATCTCGTTGCCTTCTTCCATGATGGTGAGGTCAGCAGAGAAGTTGGTATCAAAGACTTTGTCAAATCCCAGAGCGCGGAGTCCGGCAACCAGTTTTCCGGTCACAGGAGCGCCGGCTTCAAAACCGAATTCCTGACCGACAGCAACGCGGACGGCGGGAGCAGTCTGAACGATAACGGTCTTCTTGGGATCGTTGATGGCGTTCCAGACTTTCTTGACATAGCTGATACCGGTGATGGCACCGACGGGACAGGCGTTGACGCACTGACCGCAGAAGGTACAGCTGGTATCGGCAAGCGGAATCATGCTGGCGGTACCGACCTTGGCGGAGAATCCGCGACCGTTGCCGGTCAGAGCGCCGACAGTCTGAACTTTGTTACAGACAGTTTCGCAGCGGCGGCACATGATACATTTTGAAAGATCACGCATAATCGCTTCGCTGGAGTCATCAACTTCAAAGCGGTTTTTGGCTCCGCTGAACGGAACTTCCTGAATTCCGAATTCAGCAGCCAGAACACGCAGTTCGCAATCCTGGTTCTTGGCGCAGGTCAGACACTTCTGGGGGTGATCGCTGAGCATAAGTTCCAGAACGGTGCGGCGGGCATTCAGAGCGCGCTGACTGTTGGTGTGAACCACCATGCCTTCCATGACAGGAGTGGCGCAGGCGGGAGCCAGATTGCGGCGGCGTTCAACTTCCACCACGCAAATACGGCAGCTGGCGGGGTTGTTGGTGATACCGCAGCCCAGACCCTCGCAGTAGCAGAGGGTCGGAATCTTGATATTGAGTTTGCTGGCGGCTTCCAGAATGGTGGAGCCGGCAGGTACGGAAACCTGCTTGCCGTTAATAGTAAGATTGACAGTAGTATTCATTCTTGCACTCACATTTTGACAATTGCTTTTTTCGGACATCCGTCGATACAGGCACCGCACTTGATACATTTTGCAGCATCGATGGTGTGGAGCTGTTTGAGTTCACCCTGGATAGCATCAACCGGGCAGTTGCGTTTGCACTTGGTACAACCGATGCAGGATTCGTTGATGGTGAGAGTGTAGAGTTTTGCACAGGTGCCGGCGGGACATTTCTTATCCACAACGTGGGCAAGATATTCATCGCGGAAGTAACGCAGAGTACTCAGAATCGGGTTCGGGGCAGTCTGACCGAGTCCGCAGAGAGCGGTATCAGTGATGGTCTTTGCCAGGGATTCCAGTTCATCGAGCATTTCAACGGTTCCGTTGCCGTCGCAAATCTTCTCGAGCATTTCGAGCATACGGCGGGTACCGATACGGCAGGGGGTGCATTTTCCGCAGGATTCATCCTTGGTGAAGTCAAGGTAGAACTTCGCCATGGCGGGCATGCAGTCCTTGTCAGACAGAACGATCATACCGCCGGAACCCATCATGGAACCGATCTTGGACAGGTGGCCGTAGGCGATGGGGGTATCGAGGTTTTCCTTGGTGATACAGCCGCCGGAGGGACCGCCGGTCTGCACCGCTTTGAATTCACGTCCGCCGGAAATACCGCCGCCGATATCATAGATGATTTCGCGCAGGGTGGTTCCCATCGGAACTTCAACCAGACCGACGTTGTTGATCTGTCCGGCAAGAGCGAACACCTTGGTACCGCTGTTACCGCTGATGGTGCGTTTGAAGTTGCCGTTTTCGTCAAATTCAGGCTGCCAGTTACCGATCTTGCTGTACCAGCCGGCACCCTTCATGATGATGACGGGAATGGAAGCATAGGTTTCAACGTTGTTCACGTTGGTGGAGCAGCCCCAGTAGCCGCCGCCGATGTTGGCGGGGAACGGCGGTTTGGTGGTCGGTTCGCCGCGCTGACCTTCCATGGAGTGGATAAGGGCAGTTTCTTCACCGCAGACGAAGGCACCGGCACCGAGTTTGACTTCAATATCAAAGCTGAAATCAGTTCCCATGATGTTGTCACCGAGCAGTCCGACTTCGCGGGCCTGGTCGATGGCAAGACGCAGACGGTTGACAGCCAGCGGATATTCCGCACGGATGTAAACCAGACCGCGCTGAGCGCCGATAGCATAAGCACCGATGGCCATGGCTTCGATCACGCTATGGGGGTCACCTTCCATGATGGAACGGTCCATAAAGGCACCGGGGTCACCTTCGTCAGCGTTACAGACGATGTATTTTTCATCAGCCTGAACACCGGCAGCGATTTTCCATTTGAGACCGGTCGGGAAGCCGGCACCGCCGCGTCCGCAGATACCGGAGTTCAGGACTTCCTGAACAACGCCGTCACGGGACATGTTGAACAGACATTTTGCCAGAGCCTGATAACCGTCATTGGCGATGTATTCTTCAATATCTTCGGGATCGATCAAGCCGCAGTTACGCAGAGAAAGACGCATCTGTTTGGCATAGAAAGCCATCTGGGCATAATCTTTGACGCGGGCCTTGAGCATGGGTTCCATGAAAAGCAGACGTTCGACCGGCTGTTTGCCGACGATGTGGCTTTCGACGATTTCTTTGGCATCATCGGGAGTAACCTGCACATAGAAAACGTTATCGGGCATGACCTTGACGATCGGACCCTGGGCGCAGAAACCGAAGCAGCCGGTCTGGATGACGCGGACATCGTTTTCAAGTCCGTTTTCTTTGATGTACTTATTGAGATTATCCATCAGTTCCTGGGCGTTGGAGGCATGGCATCCGGTACCGCCGCAGCAGAGGATATCTTTTTTGACGGAGTTGATATCGTGGATATCAGAGCTGCGGAGGGCGATTTTGCCTTTGGCAGCGTTGAAAGCACTCATCAATGCTTCCTGAGAAGTGATCTTATTCATAAAAACTTACCCCAGCTTTTTATATTCGTTGATGATTTCGACCGCTTTGGCAGGAGTGACTTTTCCGTACACTTTACCGTTGACCATCACAACGGGAGCAAGTCCGCAGGCACCGACGCAGCGCAGAGCAGAAATGGAAAAGAGTCCGTCTTCAGTCGGGTTGGTGTCGGCTTTGATTCCGAGGACACGTTCAAACTCCTGAAGGACGCGTTCAGAACCCTTGACGTAGCAGGCGGTTCCCATGCAGACGTCGATGCAGTATTTGCCTTTGGGTTCGGTGGTGAAGTAGTTGTAGAAACTGACCACGCCGGAAACATGAGCTTCAGCAATGAAGAGTTTCTTGGCAACGTGGATCTGGACTTCGCGCGGCAGATATCCGAAGATAGCCTGGGCGCGGTGCAAAACCTGGATCAGCCGTCCGCGACGACGCTCATCATTGCGGTCAATGCCGAGACCATCGATAAAAGCATCGAGTTCGGCAAACTTGGCGGCTGCTCCTTCCGACATTTTGTTGCAACACATTTTTTTCTTATCCTTATTGTTATTAAAACCAACGCCTTTTCCGCTCAAGCGGAGAAAGCAAATAACTTGTTTTTTTTCTTCAACTGCTCTGCCGGGTCCTCCCTTTCCGGCTTTGAACTAAAAAATTTTTATGATTATGTCAATGAACTTAAAGTAAAGTTTTATTCCGTTTCATTTTTCTTTTCACGCGATTGTTTGCGCCGGACAGACAGCATGGCAAGTCCTCCTGCAATCACTTCGCGCTGAACGACAACATCCGGTGGAACCTTCAAAGACACATTGGCAAAGTTCCAAATATACTTCACCCCCAACGCAACCAGTCTGTCTGCGACAGCCTGAGCCGCCGTATTTGAAACACAGATAACGGCGATTTCGGGGGGATTTCCGGCAAAACATTCTGCCATGGTGTTGATATCTCTGACAGTTCTGCCATAGATACACTGACCGATTTTATCAGCAGAGGAATCAAAAACCTGCTCAATATGGAAACCGTAAAGTTCAAAATCGTTATAGCCGAGCAGGGCTGTACCGAGGGAACCGGCACCGATGAGAGCAGCGGGAATCGTCTGCTCCCAACCGAGATAATTCTTGATATATTTAATCAATTCACTGATATCGTAACCGACACGGCGCTGACCTGAAATACCGGTAAGGGAAATATCTTTACGGACGACGATCAACTCTATTTTCATATACTCGGCAAGTTCCGTTGAGGAAACACTTGTTTTGCCCTCTGCCTGCATTTTAAGCAGTTTGTGCAAATAAGTCGGCATCCTCCGGATCGCCGGTATGTTCAGCAATTTATTCTGTCGCATAAAGAAAAGTCCCCGACGGATCAACAAAAAAATCTGTTTTTCCGTATGTTCCACCGCTGCGACGACCACGGTGAAAATCTTTCCCTTACACGCCGCACCTTTAATATAACACAAAAAATATCTGTTTGCAAATTTAATTACACAAAAAATATCTATTTATTCTGTTATGGCAACGGTGGTATGCGTGTTGCGGGGGGAGCGCAAGATTTACCGCAGGGGTATGCCGGGCTTTTTTGATGGCAACGGCGGTATGCGAAAGCGCGGGGGCGTGGCGCTTGCATGAGACTTATAAGACTTATAAGACTTATAACATAATAGTGGGGGCGCCCGTCTTCGCCCTGATGGGCTACGCCGCGGCAAGCCTCGGTATACCCTGAGGTTTTGCTTGCCGCTGTCTGGTTTGGCTCGGGGCAGATTTACCGCAGGGGTGATTATTGCAATCGGCGCACCAATCACACAATCCCATAATTCTCATAATTCTCATAATTCTCACATCAAGCGCCGCCCGCAGCGGCACAGCAAACCGCAGCTGCCATGCAGAATTTTGGTGCCAAGAGTTGCCGTTGGGCAGTGCTGCGGTAACGGCGGCGAGACTCGTCAGAGTCAGCCGCCGCGCCCGGGGGATTCCTAAGGGGGCGGCAAAGCCCCCTTAGGCGGGGCAGCAACGTCGCCCCGCTACCCAGCTTTTTTTGTCAAACTTTTTTTCACTTGGAAAAAAAGTTTGTTTCCATGCCCCAGGGGATGGAGTTTTTGCCGTTTTGAGTGATTACCCAGAGGACGGGATAGGGCGGCTTTTTGGGGGTATCGCCGTAACCGTCGGTGAAATAGATCAGCAGATTCGGAGCTTCTGATTCCTTTTCAAGATAATCAAACACGGGGGAGAAGTTGGTACCTCCGCCGCCGGGGAAATTGATTTTTCCGTCAAAGGGGGAAACATCGGAAAAGGTCTGAACGGATTGAATGTCGCTGTCACAACAAATCACTTTAAGTTCATACTGACCGAAAGAGTTGAGCAGATTGGCAAGTTCACCTGCAAAAACGGGCAAATCTCCGGTGGTACTGCCGGAGGTATCAACGGCCAGAACTGCTTTAAGCTGAACGTCGCGCCGGGATTGCAGATAGAGTCCGTTGGAAATGTACCTGCGATTCGGAGGCAGCCAGCGGCGGGAACCGCCGAAACAACTGGTAACAAACTGGGCAAGAATTTCTTTCCAATGCAGTTTTCCTGCGCGGAAATCTTCAACGATCTGAGCGATATTTCCGGGCAGAGTGCCGCGCATTTTCTCACACTGAACGGCGGCTTCAATCACTTTTTCACGGACCTTTTCTTCGGGATGGTCGCCGAAATCAACTTTGTAATCGGGATCAAAGATGATTTCTCCGCCGCCGCTTCCGTCTTCGTTTTCGTCATCGTTTTCCGGATATTCCTGCGGATCTCCGGGTTCAAGGTGAGAATCAAACGTTCCGTTGCTTTGAGCCGGCTGTTTAAGAAGCCTTTCATAAATTTCTTCAGCATTGAGACCTTGCAAGCCGGCAGGCGGGAGCAAAGCACTGTCGGGGAGTTTGAAACGTTCATGCTTGAGCATGAAGTTGATTTCCATATCCGCAGCGATGTTGAAAAGCTCCCGGTCTCTGCCGTTGCGCCGCAAAAAGTGGAGATAGACGCAGTGCCAGACTTCGTGCGCCAAGAGAAAACGCCGTTCAGCCGGAGTCAATTCCAGATAGAAAACGGGATTGACAAAGATATTCTGCCCGTCGGTAGCCGCGGTGTCACAGCGGCTGTCTACGACGGGGATGAGGTTCTGACGGATGAGAAAAGCTCCGACAAAGGGCTGATCGATCAGAAGTCTGACCCGATCAGCTTCAAGACTTTCGGAAGCCTTGAGTTTGAGCTTTTCTTCCTGAGGATTGGGTAAACGACACTCAATCACTTTGCTGCCGCCCTGAAGGTTTTTCCGTGTTTCTTTTCCCACTCTTTGAAGGCGGGATGCTTGTAGAGTTTTTCTGCACCTTTGCAGTGAACGCCGCTTTTCATGACATCCATCATAAGCATAGCGGCAAAATCGCTGCTCAAAGCAAGGGAGATGCGGTAAAACCCATCTACAAGCGCCTGAGTTTCCTCTTCACTCTGCCCGCGCCAGAGATAGTAAGCGACACCGGCGCAGAGGGCGTAACGCAAATCTGCTTTCTGCGGAATCTTGATTTCTTCTTTTCCGAGCATCATCTCTTTGACAAAAAGATTCTGAGCGGTTTTGTGGAAAGCCATAAATTCAACACCAGCACGGTTGCCGACAAGACCGTAGACGGTACTGCGGATAAGACTCTCATCCTCGGGAAGAACTTTCATCATGGTACTGACGCGTTCCCAGCTGCGGGGGGTGGGCCAGCCGCGTTCAAGGTTTTCGTTTTCCTGATTGAAAAGCATTCCGGGACGGAAACGGATGAAACCGCTGACGCTCGGATGAATTTCGTTCTGGACAGCCCATTCAAGCCAGTTGTCGGCATTGCTTTCAAGTTCAACATGAAGGAAACGGTTGGCAAGTGCGCTTGACATGGTGGTACTTACGGCACGGTCCTCGGTGCGGTTTCCGGCGGCACAAATGTACCAACCGTCGGGAACTTTGTAGAGGTCTCCCAAACGGCGGTCAAGGATAAATTCATAAGCCGCAACCTGCAGAGAACGGTCCGCAGCGGTCAATTCGTCAAAGAGGATGATACCTTTGCTCTGCGGATCGCGGGGCCATTCGGCGGAAACCTGCCACTCCACGCCGTTTCCAGTGGGGACGGGCAAACCGCGGATGTCAACAGGTTCACGCTGAGCAAGGCGGACGTCGATAAAATTTACGCCGTACTCCTGAGCGAGTGAGCGGATGATGGTGGATTTTCCCAATCCGGGCGCACCCCAGACCATCAGGGGCGGCAGTTTGTCGGGCGCAGCCTTGCCGTTCCAGAGAGAGTCAAGAATATTGCGAAAAAGGTTTTCCAAACCGGAAACAGTTATTTTGTTGTGCAAATCAACGGACATGCTTTTTCCCTTTTGTGTTTTGATTCGTGTTTTTGTTTTCGAAGTAATTTATCACATCATTGCATGAAAATCCAGCCTGATTTTTCTCATCCGGATTCAACCCCATTGCCAATAATTGTTCATACCGCGCCAAAGAGTTGCCGCACAATCCGCTGACCAATGCCGGAAGCAGAAGCGAATTACCGCCGGGATCGCGCATTTCGGGGTCAAAAACAGGCAGAAGTTTCTCAAACAGACTGTCCGGAGCATACAAAGCAAGATAAAAAGGCATGAATGTTTTGCCGTGAACATCAAAGGATTCCTCAGGAGAAATATCTGCCAGAGCTTCAATGAACCGCCAATTATCTGCCTGATATTGTTTTTTCAGAAAGCGTTTGCCGTTTTCCCGATCCATCTGTTTTAAAATCAGATAGGTGGAAACATCGGGAACATCCTGATCAAATATACCTTTAGCAGCAAAAACGTCTCCGAAATAACACCGGGAAAGAAGTTTGACAAACTCTACCGGACCCGGTACAACTTTGAGATTGAAGTATTTCAGACAGGATCTCTTTTTACCCAACAGTCTTACCCAGTGATAAATGCGGAACTTATCCCAGGGACAGCGGTCCGCAAAAATCTCTTTGCTTTTGATCAGATTGATCCAGGAAAAAATTTCCAGTTCCTCCCAGGGACACAACGGGGCAAACTCCGGTTTTTTCTTCAGAAATTCGCTCCAGTCCCAACCGCGAAAATGCGCCGTGGTTTCGGCAGAGATGAATTCAGGATTTTTTTCAAGGAAAGCTCTCCAATCACCAGTATGGATTTTTTTCCATTCAAAATGGTGATACAACTGCGGATAAACATGCATGATTTTCACGCCGTCGCGAAGAATGATTTTTTTGAAATCCGCAACGTCTTCAAAAGAAGGCTGAGCAATGAGCAGATCACGCCACATGCAGGAACGCAGCGTATGCCATTTGAAATTGCCCCGCGCCTGCGGATGGTCAATCAGGTAATTGACAAGATCATGCCCTGAAAGTCTTTCAGGCGGTTTGGAAACAATCTGTTCTGATGAATTGGAAAGAGCCATGTATATCCCTTTATATATATTGAAAAAAAATCCGTTTTTTCCCGGGGAAACTTTACTTGCCGGATTTTTTGCGTCTTCTTGCCATTTCAAGCGTGCTGCACAAAGTTCTGCTTGACATATCTGCAAGCTCTACCTGACTCATGGTACTCTGACTGAACTGAACGCCCATGGAACGGCTGATACGTTCAGCTTCAAATTCATCCTGATTGGCGGCAAGATAAACGAACTCCCAGCTGTACTCTTTGGTCTGACGGTCGATGCGTTCTTTCACATCTTTGAGAGAAAACTCCCGGCTTGAATTTTCGCAGCCGTCGGTGATGATGGCAAAGATGACACTTTCCGGGCGTTCCTCTTCGGGCATGGCGGCAAAATCTCTTCCGAGTTTGTCAACAGCGGTGCAGACGGCATCGTGCAAAGCAGTCATACCGCAACAAACATAAGAGGCCATCAGATCATCTTTGAAATCCGCAAGATCTGCGTGTTCAACGATGTGTTTCACTTCATCGGAGAACTGGAACACATCCAGAACAGTTTTGCCCTGAGCCTTTTTCTGCTCTGCCATAAAAGTATTGAAGGAACCTTTGATATCAGATTCAATGCTTGCCATGGAACCTGAAGCATCCAGAACGACACACACATGCACATAATCTTTTTTCATTTTCAACTCCTTTTGTTTTCAATGGTACATAATATATATCCGGAACTCTGCCATTTTATGTCAGGGCAGAAAACTCAATCCTCTGCATGGAAGTCACAAAACGTATCATCGTCAAGAGCTTTCCAGAAAGGCGCAAGCAGTATATTGATCAGCTTGCCATTATTCCCGGTATCCGATTTTGCAAGTTCCGTCAGAAGATATGCGCGGAGTACGGGCGACAGAGCCTTGTCAAAATACTTCTGCATCATTTTTTCCGGAAGTCTGCGTCGGAGACTTTCTGCTTCTTCAAGTGTCAGGGACTGCAGCTGTACATTTTCTGCCAGTGAATCGGCAATGGCCCACTCTCTTTCATTAACGGCATCAAGAAGCAGCTGTTCATATTTGCCGCGCTCAGACGGCTGATTTCTGAATTTGAAAACTGTTTCCATCTGACTGATAAGAAGAAGAGAACAATCGTTCTCATAAGCACCGGCAAGAGCCAAAGGACGAAGTTCTTCCGGCAAAGCTTTCATCAACACCAGACAGCCGATATCATCGCGCAGATTGGCAAATTCATCCGTCCAAAGAACATCGGGACGGGAAAGTTTTTCATCCTCAAAACACGCTTGAACGATACCGCCTTTGCAGTGTTTCAAAATCTGGACTTCAAGATTGTCTGCGGGTTTGAAAAGCGGCTGCGGCAGTTCTTTCCAGTCAACATCCAAAGCCAGTTCAGAGATATCATTCTCCTGCAAAAATTCTTTAATCTGCATTTTCAGCAGTTCTCCGCGGCAGCGGGAATAAACACCCAGCAGACCGCCGCCGTCAGCTGCCATTTTGTATCCCTCTTCATAGGGAATATCCAGAAGTTCAACAAGGAATTTTGCAACCAGTTCGGATTCTTTTTTACTGCAGTTGTCAAGATTGCCGCAGAAGAAAAGTTCTCCCGGATTTTCCAGGTCAAAATGTCCTGCAAGTTCAGGGTGTTTCCGCAGAACTTCATCACAATTTTTTGTTGAAAATGCCGCAGGATTTACTTTCTCTGCAAATCCGGGTTTTGCGAAAACAAGCCAGAAACGCTCTTTTGCCGTAAAAGATTCCCAAATCCTTTCCGGACAATATTCCGCAAAACTGTGATGGCGCATAAGACACTCAAGCCAACTCTCTTTGCCTGCCTCAGCAACTTTGTGCCTGATATATGCCGGACAATAACGCTGAAATCCCGGATTGTATGTCACAACAGCAAGCAATTCATCAGGAGAAAATTCATCCCATGCCAGCTGCGCAGAAATTTCGGAATCACTGCCGTACCATTCATTGCGCAGCAGCAGTTCCAGTTGTCCGGCGGCATCCAAAATGCGGAAATCGGCGGGAATCAACTGTTTCAGCATCAAATCTTTTTTGACTGACAGAGGAAATTCTTCAACATCGACTCCTTCAAGCGAAAGAAGCATTTTCAAGGTATCAACGGTAAAATCACAACATTTGACTTTTCCCTCTTTGAGAAGTTCAACGTACTGTGCGGCATTGTCAAGAATCCTGTTTTTTTTATTTTTTTTCATGAGCCGTTCTCCTTGTTTTGCGCCCGTATTTTTTATTATGTCTATAATATAACTTCAGAGGTCCGCCATTTTACGGCAGGCATTCTGACCGGCTTATATGCAAAGAACTTTTTGCATATCGTGTATTGGTAATTTACAGCGACATAATATAACAGATGACCCCTGACAAAAAGTGTCAGGTATTTTTTTGAGCAGAAAAACGGGATCGGATTTTGATAAAATAAGCAGAAAAAAACAACCATTGTGTTTGGCATACGGACGGAAACGGACAAATTTTTATTATTCTCCAGTCTGTAAAAGTCCGTAGAGGTCTGTGAACTTTGCGGCATAACTTGGAGGTGGATTTATGAAGCATTTTGCGGCAATGCCGCAAAATATGAAGTACACCTGCGGTGCTGAAACGGCACCTTTTTCCCTTTTGTTACAGTACCGGTTTGCACATAATTTTTCAGCATCCGTTTTTGTTAATAATGCCATAAAATTATAAAATACCATTACTTTTCAGTTTTTCAAATCGCGGTTGAGTTTCAATCAGCTGTTTGAAATGTTTTGATTCGATTAACAGCAAAATATTTTCTTTATCAACAGAACGGAATTGAAAACGGTACCAACCATTATTTTGATCTGAGATGATTTGAGAATTTTCGTCACACTTTATTTCATCCCAATACGATGAACGAATCGGATTTTCACCGGAAAAATCATCCGGCATAAACAAAAAAGGACCTGCCTGATACCACAAATTTCCGCCTTTATCATCACAATTACGGATGACTTGCCTTGGGTTGACAAAAAAGAAATCCCGGATTTTGCCTTTTCCGTGAGGATCCGGAAAACTGCAGGGGCCCACCGGCAGATAAGGTTTGTTTTTTGCAGAAAATACAGTCAGCTTACTTACTTTACCGTTGCGGATAAGTAATGCTTTTCCTGCCGGCAAATAACATTCTCCCCAAATTACTGTTCCGATAAACGGAATAAAATTCAACACAACATACAATACAATGCAATGCAGAGAACCGGCGGTGTTGCCAAAATTACTGTTACTATTAATAAAATTTGCAATATTTTTTTATTCAAAATAAGACTCATTGTATTGATAAGGTAAAATCTATCTTTTCCCGGATTCTTTATTTACTTTTGTAAAGTTATAAGCCGTATCCATATCCGGCGTAAAGAATTTTTCGGGGATGGCAAATTCAACAGACCAGTCAGGATCTCTCATCCTGAAACGGAAAACTCTTTTGCCTTTTTCTGATTTCACGGACGAATTTTTATCTCCTTCCAAATCATCCCAATAAGGAAGCCGCACACAATCCCAATGACTTAAATCATCAAATATAAAGAGAAGTCCCAAAAATCTCACCCAACAGCTGCCCCCCTGTATTGTTGAAGTTCTGATAACTTCAGTTTTACTGACAAAGAAAAAATCATGGTTGTCCCGTGCGAAACGATAAGGACCAAGCAATAGATAAAAGGCTTGTTGCCCGCCTTGTAAACACTGACAGTTTCCGCATTTCCGTTGACAAGCATTTTTGTTTCCATCTGCCGTACATAACAACCGGAGCCGAATATCATGCAGAACAACGCAATACATCCGACTCCGAGCAGATAAAGCATCAACGGAACAAAAGCAAGTGACAAAGCTGTAAATCCGGAAATTTTCAAAACTTCTTTAACAAACTTCACTGCTGACACCATAATTGAAAAATGAGCAAGTATTCAGAGATTGTTAATATAATGAGATACGGCGAACAAAAATTTTTCACTCTAACGATTTCTGCAAATATATGACAAAATAAAGATTCCAAGAAGAAACGAATTGACCGCCTCCAAGCCGGTAATACCGTTAAGAAACTTCATTTTATCTTTTTTGCATTTGCCATGCAGCAGCATGGAACCATAAGGTAAAAAGATAAATAACATCCAACCTGCTGCGGCGGCAAGAATTGCAAACACATTGTCAGATCGTCCGGAATAAATTTTATCAAACTGCCAGATCGCTGTCCCCGCAAATATCAGAAAACCTGCCGGAGCAGCTGCCAGCAGCAGCAAATTTTTAAAAAATCCTGAAAATTTATCACGGAGAGTCCCCAGGATAAGGGTTAAAATGGAAAATACCGGAATAAAAAACAGGAACACCGGCAATATAACAAAATAACAGATAACGTCCCGGCTTTCCCCGCGAAACAGCTTATCAGCTGATAAAATTCCTTTTGTTACGCAGCCATAATAAAGCACTATTGATAACGTTCCACAGAATAACAGTACAGTTATTACGCCCAATATTGTTTCTTTAACAACCGAAGGATTTTCTCTTTTTCGTGCATTGCACAAAGAAAAAAGAAATGGCATAATTCCTCCCATCCCCCATGCTGTATATATCGTCAAACCTGAAAGCGAATGGCTGAAACTGAAAAAAGGCAAAATAATACTGCCGATCACCAGCCACACAAGAGAAACAGCCAAATTGGATAAGAATCTTATAACCCCGCCCCATTTATCGCATTCTCCGGCACACACCGTACCGAAAATTGCACCTGTCAGGCAAAGGAATTGCATGCCGACAACAAATAATATTCTTATGAAGATATTTTCCAGATAGAACATCATGTCTCCGCGTTGAAATTTCTGCAGCATTAAGATACATGCCTGAACAATCTTTTGCAAGACATTATTTTTCTAATTTAAAATTTTTTCTTTCAAATTCACGAATTATTTTAAGTATCGTTAAACAAGAATCAAATACAGGACCATTTTCAGGTCCCAGAAGTCGATTTCCCAACGATGTGCTATCTTTCTCATCATTTCCCCATCTGTAATAAGGAACAACATCAAATACAATATGCAAAAAAGCATTTATCAAATCGGTTGTATCACTGATACTCTCACTAACAGGAAAGTAATTGTAAGTACCAATATTTTCAATATCGGTTACAATTTTCCCTTGTCCATTAAAAATAACTTCCTGACCTGTTGCCGGTTGCTGATATTTAACATTATCTATTTGTCCTTTATTTCGGTGGTACCAGTTTTGGCTTTCCGGAGCTTGCAAAAATCCCCTGCGTATTGCTTCTTCTTGCGATTGCGGTAATGCCCACGCTTGTTGCATCGGATTATTCAATCTGTCATAATGCCATTTTTTTAAAGATTTTTCAATTTTTTGCATTGGCAAGAACCAGGATTTCAATTCGGCAAGAACAGGATTAATTCCAGTATTCTCCATTTTTTCTTGCAAAAATTTGTCTGATTGATCAATTTTTTTCATTGTCCAAAGGCTGACCTGAAGTGCTGCTGTCAGTGCAGTTACAACGCCGCTTGTTGTGGATGTTATTACACGAGTTTTTATTTTATTTTCATATTCTTCAAGCAATTGTGTTGCTTGGGCAGCAATTTGATTTCCATAATCAACGAGTTGCCTTTTTCCTTGTTGCATATTTTCCTGACAGATCATACTTTCTTCTTGTGTCAGCAGTTCATATTTACAGCGGCAATTGGGGTGAATAGGTAACTTCGGTTTATCCGGGGCATCGGCGCAAAAAATTTGTCCATGATGTTTCAGACAGTCTTTGCAACTGTTTGGACCTTTGTCGGAAATAAATCTGACAAGTTTGGGTTCTGTTTTTCCCTTGAGCATTTGCATAATTTTGTCAAGTTCCATTTGATTTTCCTTTCAGTCTGATTTTGTTTTTACGGGACACACAATGTCTCTCTACTAAAAACGGCGTTCGTCACCCTGAAAAAAAACGGATTTTGACAAAATAAGCAGAAAAAAACAACCATTATGTTTGGCATACGGACAGATACGGACGGAAACGGACAAATACGGACAAATTTTTATTATTCAGCAGTCTGTAAAAGTCCGTAGAGGTCTGTGAACTTTGCGGCATAACCTTGACGCGGATTTATG
>JAZQYS010000368.1:0-2775 GCA_045633645.1 Victivallaceae bacterium
ATCCACGCCGCCTGTGTCAACAACGGCAAAACTGCCGACGGTCTCAACTACGTCACCGGTGCCAACATCGCCGGTTTCAAACGTGTTGCCGACGCCATGGTTGCACAGTCCGTGTAATCAGAACTTTTTGTTCACTCTCAAAGACCTGTCCCGCAAAACGGGGCGGGTCTTTTTTTGTCTGAATAACCGCTGAGGTTTGCTGTGCCGCTGCGGGCGGCGCTGACTGTGAGTACTGAGAATACTGTGAATACTGGGGTTTTATTTTGGGGCGCCGATGAGCAAGAATCACCCCGGCGGTTTTGCTTCGCCCGAGCCACCCCGCACAGCGGCAAGCAACCCCTCGGGGTATAACATGACTTGCCGCGGCGTAGCCCGTCAGGGCGAAGACGGGCGCCCCTATACCCTTCTCATAATTCTCATAATTCTCATGATTCTCATGCAAGCGTCACGCCAGCGCAGACAGCACACCCCCGCAGTCATCAAGTTGCTCAGCATTACCCTGCGGTAAAATCTGCGAGCATCCTTGCCCGGCGGTAATTTTTTTGCACAAAAATTCTGAATAACCGCTGAGGTTTGCTGTGCCGCTGCGGGCGGCGCTGACTGCGAATACTGTGAATACTGGGGTTTTATTTTGGGGCGCCGATGAGCAAGAATCACCCTTAACAGTAATCTCAAGAGAGTTTTGATTGTGCGGCGCACCATTTTATAGTATTCTCAGTACTCTCAGTACTCTCAGTACTCTTTGTCTAACAGCGCCGCCCCCCCACGGCTTTGGCAGGCAACGGCGGGTATTAAAAATTTGTGCATTACTCTTCGCCCCCCGTCCCCTGTCGGGAGCAATGCTTTTTTTTGAAAAAATGCTTGACAAAAAGGTGTTCTCGTGGTATTGTAACACAGTGTAACACTACCAAACGGAAAACAAGAATTGTAAAAATGAATCTGCCGCCATTGCGAAAAGATGAATCCCGGCCTCTGCCGGATCAGATCAGCGATATTCTCCGCGAGAAAATCGCGCAGGGTGAGTATCCGCCCGGAAAAAAACTTAAAACGATCCGTCAGTTTGCGACGGAGTTTGCCGTAAGTCCCGTAACGGTCATCAAGGCATTGGATATTCTTGAAGAAGAAACTTTGATTGAGCGTATTCCGATTAAAGGGATATTTGTTTCCGGCAAAGCGGAAAAAAAGAAACAGTTGACTGCCTGTTTTGCCTTTCCTGAAAAACAGCTTTCTCCAAATTACGGTTCAGCTGAAAACTGGGGGCTTAACCTTGAACTTTTCAGAGGACTTTCAGCAGGGGCGATGCAGAATAATATCAATTTGCAGTTTGTCTATTTTGAACAGGCTTCCTCTTCTGAACTTCTTGAAAAACAATTAGCCATTCTGCAAAAGTTTGATTTTGTTGTTTTTACCGGCAGACAGCTTGAGGAACTCCAGAAAAAAGCGGCACAGCAGCAGCCGGTATACGGAATTGCCTCCGGTGCAGGAGTGCTTCCCGGGGTGATTCCTGTTGATTATGATCGCGCAGATGCAATGAAAAAAATTCACGATTATCTTAAAAAAAGTTCCGTCCGCAGTGCCGTAAGTTTCATTGTGCCCGACGTCGTGCAAAACCGCAGTGAAATATTTGTGCGCAATGCAGAAAAAGAGGGTATTGCTCTCTGCGGAAACGGCATATTTGAAATATCACGTCATGATCCGGAACGGGGAGAAAAAATCAAAAGTTTTCTGCTCAAATACAAACCGGAGTTTATTTTTATTGATACGACAGAACTGATTACCGATTTGTACGGCGCGGCATTTGAGTTGGGATTGTTTCCGGGAATGGATTTTATCGTCACGGGCATTTCAGGCGGCATGATGTATAACGGACTCTTTCCCGCGCCGTCTTACTTCAAAATTCCCCGTTTTGAAATGGCAATGCAGCTGATGAAGTGCGCTTCAGAAAGCATCCTTTCAGGAAAAACCCCTGCAGTCCCTGAACTTGAAGTAGAATTTACAGAAGGAAAAATCTTCAAAAAATATACAGGAGAAAAGGAATCATGAAAAACTTTTGTCAAACAAACATTCTGAAAAACAGGGAGCAGACAAGAGAGAATGACCGTTTTACTCTCATTGAACTTCTGGTTGTCATAGCTATTATCGCAATACTTGCTGCGATGCTTATGCCCGCCTTGCAGCAGGCGCGCGAAACGGCAAAAAGTGCCAACTGCGTCTCCAATTTAAAGCAGTACGGCAGTGCGTTTGCCAGTTACTCTGTGGAATATGACGGATATCTTATGCCGCGTGATGTGGGTAACCGCAATGCGAACCGTGTGTACAGCTGGATGGTTTACGATGCCTATGTTCCGGTTTTTATCGGCGTTTCACGCGATGCCTGGGAAAAAGGCAAAACGATCAACCACTGTCCCAACCGTATTCCGACGGGACGCAAGTGTATCAATTCCTCAACCTGGAAAGAAGAGGCATGCAGTTATGCCCTCAACCGCGGATTCCATGGTTACAATGACAGTACAAATGCCAAGTGGTATGCTTACAAAATCACCCAGTGCCGCAAACCCGGGTTCTATATCTCTTTAATGGACAGCGAAGCACATAACTTCAACAAGGATACTTATTTCTGGACAGCATCCGAACTGGGTAAAGACTATGAATACTCCGACTTCCGCCATTCAGGCGGCAGTGCGATGAATCTGCTGCTGGGTGACGGACACGTCGAAAGTACCCGGGACAAATCCTCTTTCCGCGCAACATCAGAAAAGGAAGCTATTGAAAAAA
>JAZQYS010000369.1:0-1952 GCA_045633645.1 Victivallaceae bacterium
GGGGGGCGGGGGGGGGGGGGACTGCTGCCTGAGATTGTACCTGTACCGTTTTTTGTCCTGTGCAGCGGAAAGCGGAAACTCTTCCGGCAGACTGAAAATATTGGATTTTCAGACGGTCAAATTCTCTGAAAAAATCCTGACTGTTCTGAACGGGGAGTTCCTGTAGTTTGCGGACGATATCCTGCAGTTGAGCATTGAAATATTCAAGCTCTTTCTGCTTGGTTTCCAAATTTGCAAGCTCTGCGCCGATGGCGGCAAGGTCATGCTGAAGATGACCGGCAAATTCATTGTATTCCCGTTCAGATGATCTTGAAAAACCGCTGTTCCCGACGGGAGCAGGCGTTTTCAAGTCCAAATGGATTTCATTCTGCACTGCGGGCTGATTTTCAGGGGATACCTGCTCCTGTGCAATATCTGCACATTTTTCGCGCAGGTAATCCCTGATATTGATCAGATTGTCACTGATGAATTTATCCCGCGGCATAGTGTCCTCTTAATAACGGATGAGAATTGCACCCCAGGTCAAACCGCCGCCGAATGAGGTCATAAGGACGATGTCGCCGCGTTTGAGCTGACCGGCACGCACTGCTTCGTCAAAGCAGATACCAATGGAGGCAGCTGACGTATTGCCGTATTTGGCAATATTGCTGTACACCTTTTCGTTGGGGACGGTCAAACGTTTGGCAACTGCCTGGATAATACGGATATTCGCCTGATGCGGAATGACCAGTGCGATATCATCGGGAGAAATTCCCGCCTGGGCAATGGCTTCTTCACAGGCACTGACCATAGAACCGACGGCAAGTTTAAAAGTTTCCTTGCCTTCCATGTGAATCGTGTGCAGATTTTCATCAATGGACTTCTGACAGGCGGGCATGGCACTGCCGCCTGCGGGAAGTTTGAGGATATTGGCATACTGTCCGTCTGCGTGCAGAGAACTTGCCAACAGTGCGGATTCTTCGCAATTATCATCTTTTTTAAGCAGAACGCAGCTTGCACCGTCACCGAAAAGAACACAGGTGTTGCGGTCGGTCCAGTTGGTTATGCACGAAAGTTTTTCTGCGCCGAAAACCAGCGCATGGCGGTAAGTTTTACGTGATTCAAGCAGCGCAAAGGCAATTTCCAGAGAGGAAATCAAGCCTGTGCAGGCTGTGTAGACGTCAAAACAGAAGGCGTTTTTTGCACCAAAACGGGCCTGGAGGAGCGTTGCGGTGTTGGGGAAAGCGTAGTCCGGAGTGGTTGTTGCTACAATAATCAGATCAATATCTGCTCCGGAGATTCCCGCGGCTTTGATGGCTTGCAGACCAGCCTGATAAGCCATGTCGGAGGTGGTTTCATTTTCTGCTGCGATGTGACGTTCTTCAATACCAGTTCTGGTTCTGATCCATTCGTCATTGGTGTCGACTATGCGTTCAAGATCTGCATTGGTCAAGACTTTTTCAGGGATATAACGTCCCGTTCCGGCTATTCTGATACTCATTTTTCTCCTGCCCTTTGATACCGGTCGTTTCTGAATCCGGATAACACCGTAAAATACGGCAAAAAAGGATTTAATTGCCAGTTTGTTCTGCCGCAAGCTTGGCATTTGCCTCGTTTGCAGCCTTGATTCCGGCAACGATCTTTTCGTTCAGCCGGAAATTTACACATTCCGCGGCGACTCTGATTGCATTCAGAACCGCTTTGGGATTTGAGGAACCATGACCGATAATACAAATGCCATTGATTCCAAGCAGAGGAGCACCGCCCACATTGTCGGCATCTCCGAATGCTTTGAGTTCTCTGAAAACATTCTGAGCCATCATTGCCCAGACATAACGCAGCGTGTTTTTCTTGAGAACCCGTTTCAGCCAGACAAACGTTGATTTTGCCAGACCTTCTGCGCATTTGAGCAGAACGTTTCCGGCAAATCCGTCGCTGACAAGGACGTCTGTACCGCCTTCAAAAACGGTATC
>JAZQYS010000370.1:0-2196 GCA_045633645.1 Victivallaceae bacterium
CCATTTTTTTGCCCGAATGGGCAAAAAATGAAACCGTCAGGTTTCGCTTCATGCACCGTCAGGTGCGCTTCATGGCACGCAGTGCCGCTTCATACGGCGTAGCCGTGCTTCATAATCTCTCCCCGGGAAAACATTTGAAACAAACCTGATTTTTTATGGACCAGATAGACCTGATGGACCAGATGGACAACAAACGTTGCTTTGGTATTGTGTTTGTCAGGTGCGCTTCATGGCACGCCGTGCCGGGAAATAACCGGTCTGATTAAAAAAGACTTTTTCCCGACTTGTGCAGATTGATAAAAATATTTTGTCGGCCGGAAAGAGGCAGTTCCCTTTTACACGGGAACTGCCCGGACTTATTGAGCTCAACGCTGAATAGTTTCAACGAAAACAATCCGGTCAAGCCAGATGGCACTTTGGGTCTTTGAGGTTTTGACGTAATCTTTTCCGGTCAGTTTGACGGAAACCCAGATATCATATTTAGCATTGGGTTCAAGAGGATCAAAGACGGTTGAGCCGACACGTTGAGTCAGCCACCAGCTTCCGTGGAGAATAATCCTGTTATCCCTTGAAAGCACGCTTGTACCGATACGGTACCAGTGATATTTTTCATCCTGAGGGATGTTTTTGACCCGGTGGGAAATCAGAGTCTTTTGAGTGACCCTGTCAAACAGAGAAAATCTTACCGGCTGCTGATGGAGCTTGGGATTCGACTTTTTGATCGCACTCAGGTCAGAAAGGCAAATTGCGCTGCCGGTTACGGAGTCTTTGTCCGCGATTTTTCGGATCACCGTATTGAACACCTGAAGTTTGGGACCGTGAAAGTCAAAGATCTTTTTGTTGTCAAACTGCTTCGGCAGGGGGGGCTGGAATGCGTAATAAGAGATCAGTTCAGCCGTTTCTTTTTTCCATTTTTTCTGAAGTTTGGCATCTCCGAACCTTTCAATGTGGCGGTTCATGTTTTTCTGCAGACGGCAGATGACCTGTTTTTTATCAAACCGGATGCCTTTGCGTTCGCCGAAACAGAGCAGGGCATTATCCACCAGAATCCTTTCCTGTCCGATACGGTCAAGATAGAGTTTGTTTCCGGCAGCGGCTTTTTCGGCGGCGGAAAGCATTTTTTCGACATCGTCAAAAAACTTTTTGTCCAGATATTTCCAGGCATTGGGAGGTGTGGAGCCCAAACGGTTGGTTTCCTCAGCCATTCGTTGTTCAAGATAGTTCAGAAAGGCAGTCATTTCTGCTGCCGCCGGACCGTAATAAAGGCGCATGAACTCCGCAATAATCTTCCGGGTGTCCTGCCGGGGATCAATCAGCAGTTTGGAGGCTGTATAATGCCGCAGATCAAGGAAGGATATCAGATTTGCGGGCGCAGTTTCCGATTCCGCAAAAATCTGTCTCAAATTCATGGAAGCGTAGGTTTTCAAATTGTGGGCGATGGCAGAAACGTTGGTCATCGGCGCGCTGAACTGCTGGCGGAAAAGTACCCAGTAGTCCCAAGACATCATGTGTGAACAGGATTTGCGCCATTCTTTCAACATCATCAGCGCTTTTTCGTTGTTGGGATGAGAGAGCTTCCGCAGGGAATCACGCCGGACGGCGGTTTTGAATTCACTGCCCAGCTGGGCAATGCCCAACAGAACATTCGGAGGCAATTTGAAATTTTTGACCGGTATTTCGTCGGTGGTATAAGCCGAGGTGCGGATTAGAACATCCGGATAGATTTTGCCCACTTTCCGGGCGATATCGCTGACAAACTCCAGATTGAGTCCGGCGTGGTTGCCACCGTACTTTTTGACTGCTGCAAGGCAATTCGGGCAGACGCAATCTTCGCTGTTGTCGTTTTTGCAGAGAGCGTAAAACAGGGGCGGAATATCCCATCTCTTACGGTCGGCTTCGATGAGTTTGATCATTTTTTCAGCGACCAGTCTGCGGACTTCAGGATGGGTCAGGCAAAGTTGTCCCGGTCCCAAACCGTTGCGGAAACGGACCCGCTTGCCGGATTGGTTCAAAGAGAAATATTCCATTTTGTCCTTGGGGAAATCCCTGGCAAGAATATGGTAACTGTGTGTTGTTCCCGTAGAACCGAAGCGGTATGGATCCACGTGTTTCCCGGCAATCCATGTGCCGGAAAAGCGCATTTTCCCCAGATATTCCCCGTGGCGGCGCATGACAGCTGAAATCAGATAGACCTCA
>JAZQYS010000371.1:0-4879 GCA_045633645.1 Victivallaceae bacterium
GGGGGAGAATGGCGGCACGTTCTTCAGAAGTCAATACATGGTATTTTCTTTTGCTGTCAGTCCGCCAGAAATTGATGGCATCTCCGGTCGGGATGATCTCAAAACCTGTTTTTGCGGAAAACGCTGAATACGCTTCTTTCAGGCGGCAGTACATGCCGGCATTGTCAAAACCCCATTGAGCCAGAAGCGGTGCATCGGCGCGGTAACTCCAGGTCTGCTGAATGAGGATTTTTGCATTGGGGTTGTACTTTCTGATGTAAGAAATGACTGTATCCGCCCAGGGGTAATAGGTGTCAAAGTTCCAGCTGGCGGCACTTGCCTGCTGAATGGTCACAATGTCATAGACGTTATTTTTGAGCAGTTCCAACACGTTGCCGCTGCGGAGGCGGCGTTTTCTCAAATCATCAGAGTTCCAGACGGAAATGCAGTAGGGGGCAAAAGAGGAATCTTTTTCAGCGGCTTGCAGGTGTTCTGCATGGGTTTGCAGGGAACAGCCGCCGATGTAGGCACTGGTTAAAGATAAGTGATGTTTTTTCCCGGTACGGACGATTTGAGGAAGATTTTTGCCGACACAGATTGAAAAACTGTTGCCGATCATCAGGACACGTAATTTCATTTTTTATTCTCCCTGAGGAAATCGGCAGCTTCTTCAAAACCGCCGAGATTGTGCATAGTCTGATATCCGAGAGTTTTGAGCGTTTCAATGGCGATACCGACGCGCCTGCCGCTGCGGCAGTAGAGATAAAGGGGGGTGCTTTTGTCAGGCGCAACAGTTGATATTTTTTCAGAAATCTGCGTGTGGGGAATGTTGACAGCACCTGCGTGGTGTCCTGAGTTGAATTCCTCTTCGCTGCGGACATCAATTAAAACAGTTTTTCCGGACATGGGTGGAACCTCTTCTTTTTTTTGCTTGCAGCAGCCTGAAAATACAGCAGCGGCAAGAATGACCGCCGAGGCGGTGTATAATAAATTTTTCATTATAACTCCTGAAAATTATTTTTTCTGTGTATACTGTACTCCTGTAAAAATTTTTTTCAAGCAGGAATTTTTTATATCTGCTTGACAAAATGGATGTTTTGTGATATCTTTCCTCAAATTGAAGTATTTTTGTGTCTGAATCCGCAGTTATAAACAGGGGGGGACGTATGTTCAACACTCAAGACTGGCGCACTTCACGCATTTTTGATAACGGTCAAAAATGCTCTTTGCCTCTTCACATCTTCACTCAATCAGCGTTCACGCTGATTGAACTGCCGGTGATCACCTCACAACTCTGCCGTGATTTTTTCAAACGCTTTATTTCTACGGATCAGTACGGAGATGTACGGAAACATACGAAGAATGCCGCTCTCAAAAATACGCCGCTTCACACGGCGGAGCCGTGCTTCATTCTATCAGCGTTCACGCTGATCGAGCTATTGGTTGTGATTGCCATTATTGCGATACTTGCGGCGATGCTGCTGCCCGCGCTGAGAAAGGCTCAGGAGGCGGGCAAAATCAGTTCCTGCCTGGGAAATGTGCGTCAGGTGGGTACGGCGGTCATGAATTACGGAATTGATAATAACGACTTGATCACGCCGGTTCAGGTTTATCTGCTGGCCAAAAAGCCCAAATATTACGACAGCCGCGGTTTGGTCCACCCGGGAGAAGGCGTGGAAGGTACCGCCAACCCGGCTCCCTGGCTGTGGTATGTCTGGGACTATATCGGTAAGCGTTCAGAGTATAAACCCGCAAGCAAATATAATGATTACCGTACCGGCAGTCTGCCCAAAAGATACAGACGCGGTATCTTGCGCTGCCCCTCCGGCGGACCTGATCCCACGCAGTTCATGGATACTTACTACGGTATGGTCGCGCACTACATCGGCGGCGTGGATTATGATGCCAACGGCAAGTATCTCGGCAAAGTCGCGCGCAAATTCGGCGCAGTCAAACACGCTTCAAAGCGGGCGTATCTTGCGGATTCGATCGCAGACGGTCCCAATTCTGCTTACAAGGCAGAAGTGACTTTGAGTTATGATTATTCCGGCAACAACCGAGTCGGAAGTTATATCATAGTGGATAAAAAAGGCGGATATGATGCCATTTCCACAGCCCGTCACGGCGGCAAAACCAATGTTTATTTTGCTGACGGACACGCTGCAACGGTTACGTCGCAGACGATTTATCAGGAACTTTCCATGGCGATCGACAAGGGTATCATGTTCTACCGCGGCGGATATTGAGAAAATTTCAAAAAAGTTATATGATAAAGGTGTGTTATGAAAAAAAATCTTCTGATTCTGTTGTCGGCGGTACTTGCTGCCGGAGCGTGGGCTGTTGATCTTAAAGGCAGCTGGAAACTCAATCCCTGGAGCGGTTATAAACCCAAGCCGGATTTTGTTCAGAAAAAGGATGGCTTTGTTTCCGTTACCAACATTACCGGCAAAAGCGGTATGGCATTGGAGTCCCGCAAACTGGTTCCCGCCAAGGCCGGAGAAAAAATGAAACTGACCGCATTGGTCAAGGGAAAGGGCAAAATCTCTTTCCGCCTGCGGGATTATAACGCACAGAAAAAATATCTGCGGATTGCGCCCAATACCGCAAAGCGGGATCTGCCTGCGGATTGGCAGGAAATTACACTGAGTGTCAAAATTGAAAACTTCAAAGACAAAGTGACCGCTTTTTCAGCGGCGATGATTACTGTCAACCGGGGCGGAGAACTTTTCATCAAAAATGCGAAAATGGAAATTGAAAGTGATGAATTCACCGGAGATTATGTCTTTCCCCGCATGTGGCAGGTGTTTGCGCCCGTGGATCCCGCTGTCAAAGCGCCGCTGAAAGAAATTCCTGCAAAAATCGGCAACGCCAAAGCGGTTCCTGTCTCTCTTGACAACAGCATGGTTTATTTCAAAAAATTCTTTCCCGTCCGCAAAACCCGCAATACGGCATGGCTTTATGCAAAAATCCGCGCGGCAATCCCCGGAAAATACACCATCGGAGCCGGTGCCGATTACTTCATGGCGATTTACGTCAACGGCAAAACGGTTCTGGATACGCTCAAGACAGGAGATAACTCCACGGCGGCACACTTCAGCAATCACCAGGTGGCTGTTGACCTTGAAAAGGGAGACAACATCATTGCCGTCAAATTCCAGTCCGGCAGCGGCACGAATCCGCGTATTTCCCTCGGCGGAGCTAATGAACTGCGGAATCTTTCTTCAATTCTCACCGTTAAAGAAACTTTTGAAAAAGATGATTATGAAAAGCCCGGCAAACGCAGCGGCAATCCGGAGTTGATCAAAGATATTATCACCGACGGTATTGAAACGCTCACGGGGCAGGGTGTTTATTCCCGGAACAGTATTCTCAGATTCAACCGCACCTATAATATGCCGCCGCAGATCGGTGGAAAACTCTTTGCTTTCGGCCTGCGCCTTTACAAGATGAACGGCGCGGGAGACCTCACTTATACCATCGGCAAAAATACAAAACTTGTCGTTGCCCGCAGCAATGCCAAATCTGATTTTACGATGACAGTCATCAAAAACGGCAAAAAACTCAAAACGACGGTTCTTCCGGCATCGGCACTGCCGAGTGATGTCATCTTTGCCATTGACGCCAATGAATATTATGTCAATGCCCTGAGTTTGCAGGACAGCAAACTGCGTGCGATCAACGGTAAAGTCCCCTTCGGCGAAAAAGCACCGTTCACCGCTGAAATCAAAGTCAACGCAAAGAATGTGACGGTGGATGAATTTTTTGCAGGACTTGCTGAACGCGAAGTCAAAAGCAATACCGTTCCCTTTAAAATCGCCCTCGATCCTGAGTTTGACCCGGTGAAAGCCGGTTGGCGTCTTGCCTGGGCGGATGAGTTCAACGGTACAGAGGTTGACTGGAAAAACAATTGGATGAACTCCCCCTGGATCGGTTGGACTCATGAGAAAAACCGCGATATGGCGACCGTCAAAAACGGTAAACTGCATATTAAAATGCAGTTCAAAAAGAATGACAAAGGCAAACTTGTCGGCAGAACGACCAGTCTTTACTCCCGCAAGCGTTTCGGATACGGTTACTATGAAGCCAAAGTGCGTTTTACGAAAAAGCCCGGCTGGTGGGCGGCGTTCTGGATGCTGGATGAGGGGCGCAATCTCTCAGCAGGCGGCGGTTATGAAATCGACATTTTTGAGGATTATTCCACCCGTAACGGAAAGGGCTACGTTGCCAATAACTTGCACGTCAACTACGGTATCGGCAACAGAAGTTACGGTTATCACTTCAAGGTTCCCGGCAGTCTGGATGATTTCTATGTGGTCGGCTGCAAGTGGACGCCGTTTGAGGTATCGGTTTATATCAACGGCAAACTGGTGCGTTCAAGTTCCCGCCACAGTCCTTATCAATCCGTGACTTACGATGGTATCAACCACGGCTTCTGTACAACGACGCTTTATCTGAGCATCAGCGGACAGCGCAAGAAAAAGGGCGGCGCCACCGGACCGTATGAAGAGGATTATATCGTTGATTATGTCCGTGCCTATGAGTATCCCCGTCATCTGGACCCCGCAATCAACTGGGTGAAAACACCTGTCAAATCCTGTTTCAAGACCGGAGAAAAACTCGTTTTTGAAGTTGATTCCAAACCCTCAGCTGTCTCAAAGTCCAAAATCAAAAACGTCTATCTCTTTGATAACGGCAATCTGATCAACTACAAAAACGGCGGCAGGGCGAAGTTTGATTTTGCCGTGGATAAGAAACATTACGCCGATACCGTGTGGGCAGGCTTGGGACGTGTCCGCAAAATTCCGGTGTTTGACACCTATCCGCGTTTCTTCGTCGCTGCTGTTCAGGACGAAAAAGGACAGGTTGCCCATACGGATATCTTCCCCGTTATTATGGATAT
>JAZQYS010000372.1:0-2090 GCA_045633645.1 Victivallaceae bacterium
CGTATCGGACCGTTTGAAATTGAATCGGTCATCATGGAGCTGCCTTACGTCCTTGAATGTGCCGTTGTCGGCGCGCCCGATCCGGTACGCGGACAGGTTGTCAAAGCCTTTGTCGTTCTGACCAAAGGCACACAGCCCTCTGATGAACTTGTCAAAGAAATTCAAAGTTACGTCAAAACCCATACGGCACCGTACAAATATCCGCGCCAGGTCACATTCATTGATGCCATGCCCAAGACGACCAGCGGCAAAATCCGCCGTACAGTTTTGAGGGAAATGAACTAAAACAGGGAATAATACTATGAAACGTGTTCTTTCGATTCAGGATATTTCATGTGTCGGAAAATGTTCTCTGACAGTGGCACTGCCGATTATTTCAGCAGCAGGCATTGAAACCTCTATCCTGCCGACGACAATTCTCTCAACTCACACAGCGTTTGACGGTTTTACCTTCCGCGATCTGACAGATGATGTGCCGCCGATTGTCGAACACTGGAAAAAGCAAAAAATCACCTTTGACGGCATTTCTTCAGGTTATCTGGGTTCACTCCGGCAAATTGAACTTGTGGAGCAGATCCTTGATGATTTCAACGGAGAAAATGTACTGCGTTTTGTTGACCCTGCCATGGGAGACAACGGCAATCTCTATGTCGGCTTTGACAAAGATTTCGCCCTGCGGATGGGGAAACTCTGCTCTCACGCGGATATCATTGATCCCAACCTGACTGAAGCGGTATTCATGCTGGGTATGGATTATCCCGGAGACAACTATGATGAAAAATACATCAAAGAACTGCTTAAACGTCTCTGCGGACTGGGTACACCTCTTGCAGTTTTAACCGGCGTGTCATTCTCAGAGGATAAATACGGCGTTGCCGCATACGATGCAGAAAAAGATGATTATATTACTTATTTTGCAGAACATCTTCCGGTTTCATTCCACGGTACCGGAGACGTTTTCTCAAGCGCACTTTTTGCCTCTCTCGTCGCAGGACAGCCTTTATATGATGCATTGAAAACTTCTGTAAACTATACAGTTGAATCCATAAAACAAACAATTTCTTACCCCGGACACAACTGGTACGGCGTGGATTTTGAAACTGCCATTCCGTACTTTTTGAAACAATTGGGTAAAATTTGAAACAGGGAATAAAAAAATGAACTACACCGGAACCAGAGGCAAATATGCCATTTCCTCATCAGAAGCCATCGCACGCGGTATTGCTTCTGACGGCGGACTCTTTGTCCCCGAATCCTTCCCCGCACTTTCTGACAGTGAAATCAAAGCACTGGTTGAAATGAACTACTGTGAACGCGCCAAAGCGGTTCTTGCAAAGTACCTGACTGATTTCAGCGCAAGTGAATTGGATGAGTGTGTCAAAGGTGCTTATTGCGGCACTTTTGATGATGACAACCCCGCTCCGCTGCGCGAAGTGGACGGCAAAACCTTTTTGCTTGACCTGTGGCACGGTCCGACCTGTGCATTCAAAGACCTGGCTCTTCAGCTTCTGCCGCATTTGTTGACCCGTTCAGCCAAACGCACCATGTCCGACAAGGACATCGTGATTCTGGTGGCAACTTCAGGCGACACCGGTAAAGCGGCTCTGGATGGTTTTGCGGATGTGCCGGGCGTGAAAATCATTGTCTTCTATCCTGAAAACGGCGTCAGTGCCATTCAGAAACTGCAGATGACCACCCAGACGGGAAACAACGTTTCTGTCTGCGCCATCAAGGGCAACTTTGACGATGCCCAGACCGGCGTCAAAAACATCTTCTCCGACCCTGAAATGATCAAAACGCTTTCAGATAACGGACTGGTGTTTTCTTCCGCCAACTCCATCAACTTCGGACGTCTGGTTCCGCAGATCATCTATTATGTTTCCGCCTACTGCGATTTGCTCAAAGCAGGAAAACTTGCACCGGGAGAAAAATTCAACGTCGCCGTTCCTACCGGAAACTTCGGCAATATCCTCGCCGCCGTTTACGCTAAAAGAATGGGTATTCCGGTCAATAAGTTCATTTGTGCCTCAAACAAAAACCGTATCCTGACGGACTTCATCCGTACCGGAACATACGATAGAAACAGAGAA
>JAZQYS010000373.1:0-8141 GCA_045633645.1 Victivallaceae bacterium
AAAAACTTTGCAGCGGTTGACGACACAATTTTTTGCGCTTGTCAAACGGATTCCGGAGACACCGCTCCAATAACTGATCTGTCTGCTGTAAAATCCGCAGACAACAAAACCGTCGATTCTGACGTTTTCAGGTTTTTCAAGATGGATTCCGTAACTGCGCAAAACAGAAACAGTCAAATCATGTTTTTCAGGACGTTCTCCGTCAGTTGTGGAAATATAAAGTTTGCCGTTTTTGTAAAAATAGCTGCCGAAAGAATATTCCAAATCAGCAAGATTGACGGCGGCATTATAGATTCTGAGCGTATCACGTTCATTAACCGCAAGAACCTTATCTTTCCAATCCGCTGAATAAATAAAGCGGTATCCGGGTACTGGTTTGAACGCAGGAGCCGCTTTGTCGCCGTAAAGAAAAACTGAACCGGGCATTTTTGCCCTGATAACAGCATTTTTCAAAGGCTTTTTGACGTAAACACCCTCAAAATATCTGCCGGGCAGAACGGTCAGAACATCGCCGCTTTTAAGTTTATTGGCTCCGTAGTTGATGGTACGGAACGGCTTTTGCGCCGTTCCTTTGTTTTTATCGCTGCCGGAAACAGAGACAAAGTATTCCGCAGAAAACAATCCCGTTCCCAGGATAACGGCAGAAAGTATTAAAAACTTTTTCACAGAAACACCTTTCTGGCACCGAGATCAGAGCCGTCTTTTGCCGCACCTTTGGCGGGAGAAGCGTCTTTGAGACGGAATGTTTTAAGATCAACAAACAACGGGTCAGCAAACATACCGTGTTGTTCAATTCCGAAACGGCTGCGGACCTTGTTGATATCTTTTTCCATATTTTTATTCATAACATCCCAGGTCCCGCTGAAATAGTGGGTCTTTTTCCATCTGCCGAAACCGTAGATTTCCTGCATTTTGGAACGTTTCGTATTCCAGTAGAGGTTGTAGTCACAGGTGATGTGTTTTCCGTGTTCAGCAACAGAGAAAACCGGGCTGTGATGTCCGCCGACAACGTCAACAGAAATATTGTTGGTGAAACTTACCTTATCGCCCTGTTCACAACCGATGTGAGCGGAGTTGATTCCCGTTCCCCAGAATGTATTGTGATCGATGACCACATTTTTGGCACGCAGCAGCCAGATTGCCTGGAAACCGGAAGTGAACACACAGTCCTGAATCAGAATGCCGTCAATACCGCTGCCGCGCAACTGATTATTGGAACAGCCCCCGAAATAATTTGTATCTAAATAACAGTAACGGACCTTGATATTTTTACAATCAGAAATTTCCAAGCTGTTGTTTGAGGCAGAATAAGTCGTATTTGCGAAACGGAATCCCTCAATGGTCACATTTTTCACACGGTCAAGGTGCAGAATACTGCGGTAAAGACGGGCAGCACTCAAAACGGCTTTGCCGGGAACTTTGCTTTTGATGGTGACATTGTCAACATTGATGGAAAATCCGCCGTTATAGACACCGGGTTCAACGATGACAGTTTCTCCCGGCAAAAGTTTTTTCAGCACTTTATCCAGCGGATTTTTGGCGTTGACGACATGGATTTTTTTGGATAATACCGCCTGAGCAGGCATTTTAAAAGAGATTTTACGGGTGGTCTTGATTCCGGATTTTCCTCTTTTCCAGACAGTTAAATTTCCTTTGTAAGATTTTCCGGGAACAAGTTTGTGCAGAACAACATCAACCGCAGTACTCTTCAATCCGGTTGAAGCCTGATGTACCGTCCGGAAGAATCCGTTACCGGAGACGTTGGCTTTGCTCCAGTACGCATTCGGCGTGCGGCAGAAAACACGCGCCTTATCCGGCGGAAGCGGAATAACCTCAACTTCTTCAATGATAAAATCTTTTACGAATTTTGCTGCCGGTCTGCCGCCGATGGCACCGTTGTCAAAAGCGGAATAGGCAAATTTGTGTCCGGAGGGCAGACGGTAGTCCTTTTCAAGTGCGGCAATGGAAGCACAGTTTTCTTCAAGTTTTTCCTTTGCAGAAACTTTACAGCCGCTTCCGACATAAAGCGTATCGGTCAACACGGCTTTTCCCGCATTGATTTTTGCGTTGACAAGAGTCACTTTTTCAAGCGCAAGAACGCCGGAAGAAACATCGGTTTTATCCAGCACACAGGTCTCAAATTTCAAATTTCCGGTAACTTTGACTGAACTGTTTTTGAAAATCAGTCCTTCAAAACGGACACCTTTTCCGGAAACAGAAACTTTATCAAACACAACATTTTTCATTCCCGCATTGCGCAAAACGATGTTGTATCCGCAGGTATTGATTTTACCGGAATAAGTTCCCTCTTGAAGATAGATGGTATCAATATCTTTGCGGGCAAGAGCCTTGTTCAGTTCGGCTGTATTTTTCACGTGACAGAAGCCTTTTCCGGCAACGGGATAAGCACCTTGACCGGCATAAGAAGATGTTTTGCACAAACGGTAATCAAAATAAGACTCATCTGCAAACATCGGGTCTTCTTCGGACTTTGAAGAAATATTCAGATTCTTTTCCATCCGGACTTTGTAAACTTCTCCGGATTTGAGCGCTTTATGGATATTGTATTTTCCATTGATCATGGTATTGCTGCTGACATTTCCTGTACTTTTCGTGCGGGCATAAAGTTCAATACCGCCGTTGACAAAGACGTTGTTTGAAAGCTCCAGAAAACGCCGGACACCGCCCTTGCAGCGCATCGTATTGCCGGAACCATTACGGCGTTCATAAGCAACCAACACATTATGACGCATGGTAACTCTGTCAAATCCGCCGCCATACTGGGCAAAATTATAGATCTGACCGGAGCTGGCGTCGCCCTGAATTCCGCTCTGGAAGCAGTGACCATTGTTGTACATGAAGTTGTTTTCAATCAAACAGCGGGCGCCTACTGCGGTCAGTTGAATACCGGTTCCGGCATTCCAGAGCAGACGGTTGTGGATAATCTTATTGTCTGTGGTTGCATAATCCATAATGCCGCAGGTGGTTCCGAGAACTGTACAGTTTGAAATGGTATTGTGATGTCCGGGCTTGTCGATACGGATCCCCTGCCCGGGAAAAAATGTCACATAAAAATTATCAACGGTAATGTAAGAGCCGGTTATTTGAATTCCTTTTGTCCAACGGTATGCTTTTGCCGTGTTGAATTTTGCCGGCATGGCTTTGCCATTGGCATACCAGGGAACGATCACAATTCCGACAGTATCAGGGTGAACGCTCTGCAAGGGGTGGACATAAAGTTTCTTTGCCTTTTTATCCAGCATGAAGGAACCGGGAGATTTTTCAACCATATCCAGAGAATTCAGTTCAAGAAAACGGTCATAATTGAGTTTATCCCACAGCATGTTGACAGAAAGCTTACAGTTTGTCTCCCAGATAAAACGATGATTTTCAGTTTTTTTCCACGGGGTACTGACCAAATATCCGCCGGTAATGACCGCTTTTTCACCGGGCGCGCCGCGGAAAATAATGGGTTTATCAGCAGTTCCCCTGGCGGAAATTGAGACAACTTCATGATATACACCGCTTCTTACGGTCACCACATCTCCGGCTTTGACAGTTCGCGCAGCTTTTGATACGGTGGCAAACGGAGCAGCTTTGGTTCCCGGATTGCTGTCACGTCCGTCAGGAGACACGAAATACTCAACAGCGCCCAGAGCCGCTGCTGAAAAACACAGAAGAAGAGATAATTTTTTCATACATATCCTTTTTTATTTTTGTTGAAAAAAATTTACTCAAAAATCAATTTTCCGAATTCATCCGGCACATGGAAATCCGAACTGGGATACCAGGTCAGCCAATGCGGATGAGAGGTGTTGTCGGCACATTTGTAGAAATTGCCGTACCAGCACTGTCCTGAAAGATCCGTACTGCATCCGGCACGGCGGACAAAAAGTTCAATCGGAATTTTGAATCCCAAACGCCAAACTGTCGGTTCGGTCAACTCAGGATTGACAAATTCAGGAAGAGTATGGAATCTTTCAATTGCCGTCAACTCTTCAAGAGGCACTTTGGCAAGCACTTTTTTATCCCAGTTTTCAATATCATAAAGCAGCATTTTGCCGCCGCAGCTGAATTCAAAATTGAAATACTGCGGCCGGTATGCCGGACGGATGAAAAACTCCACACAGCTGTCACGGCAGACCTGATCCTGGTCCTGTGCTGCAACGGCTTTCACATAACAGTCTTCAACCTGAAACAAACCGTAAATATATTTTGAATCATACTGCAGTTTGACACGGGTATCCGGCGTATGGATATTTTTTGCACCGGGACGTCTTAACATGCACTCCAATTTTGCAAATGGAACATCTTTCCAACAGGAGCTGTCCCATTCAGCAGAAATATCAACGTTTCCTGCTGCCTTTTTAATGATATAAGGCGCAACATCAGGGTTGACTGTATTCACAACAAAATTGGAACTGTTGATAAGTCTGCCGTCAAAATCATGCGGCTTTTTCCACAAACGTCTCCAACTTGAGGGCGTTTGAGTTACATTATTCCATCCGGAAAACTCTTCCGCTCCGCCCGCACGGCGGCAGCGTGAAAGACTGATTCCCCAGGGTTCATTGATTGAGGGACCGATCTTGCCGAAATCATGAGTGGGGATAGCAACTTCAATTTCCCAGCGGTCGGAGAACTTTTCTGCATGAACTTGAGTTCCGGGAGTCCACAGAACAGCAAGCGCATCGCGGTTGATGATTTCCAAATCGCGAGATTCATCCCAGACAGCCCCCGCCGGATTCACCAGAATTGAAAAGTAATTCTTGGTCGGCGTATTCAAAAGAATCTGCACATAATCATCTTCAAAAATAGAGGGACGGTCAAAGAATTTTGTATTTTCAACAACTTTATCCATCGCGCTCTCATAACACTTGAAAGCGACAAAAAGGAATTTTTTATCCTCAGTCATGCCGATTGCCGTTTCAGTCCGGTTGCAGTCAGTATCTGAAAGCAGAGTTTTCGCAAATTTGTATTTTGAAAAATCTCCATCAGCAACGCTTTCTGCGGGCAGGATCTCTGCTTCAATCCATTCGCCCTGCGGGGTGCGGTCTTTGAAAATGCTTTTCAAAGGAGCAAAAGCTTTTTCCATAGCGGCAATACGTTCATAGTAAAGCGTTCCCTGAACGGTTTTGGCTTTGGCTTTTTCAAGCAGTTCAAAGTATTCAGGGATAAACTCTTCTTTCAGGAATCCCTCTTTTTCGGAGACGGAACGCGAACCGTCACGGCACCAGATTTTTTCAGCGTACTCGTGGAACGCTTTCATTTCCTGCGCCGCCGGACCGAACCAGAGACGGTAATACTCTTCAAGCAGAGAATCCATATCCAAATCCGGATCCCACATCAATTTGTTGTTGACATAGGTCATCAAATGACTGATGGGCATTTCTCCCAGCTTCGTCGGATTGCTGCGGGAGTCGGTGGCAATTTCCATAAAGAATCCGTCAAAATATTTTCTTTCCTCCTGACGGACCTCCTGCAAACGGTGCATGAAAAACTCAGGATAACGCGGAGAGGTATCATAGTTGTAATCAAGCCACCACTCCCACTGCTGACTCTTGCTGCGGGGACGGAATGCCTGATACAGCGCCTCGATGGAAGCAAAGAACTCTTTGCTGCGTTTATCCTGAACATAATAAGAGGGCGGAATCGCCTCCACCCGGCAAACTAAATTGTCGGGGTGCGTGGCATAATCAATATTTGTCGGCACGCAGTTGTTGTAAAGACACCACCAGATAACACTTTTATCGGGATGGGTTTCTTTGATACCACGGGCAACTGCCGCATGAAAATCATACATCATATTGGCATAAGCCTGTTTATGACTTATACCCGGCTTCTCATAAATCTCTCTGTCGCGCCAGTCGTAGGGATCGCCGTTGTCTTCGGGAGCACCGAGAGTAACCTGTTTGAGTCCCGGATAAGTGTCAAAAAGTTTCCGAGCCCATTCAATTGCCGCACGCTGAAAATCAGGGTCCGTATAACGGGGAACACCGCCCTGATCAAAGAATCCCGGATAGGTTTTTCCGAGAGATTCCTCTGCGTACCAGTTCGGATGTTTTATCCTGTTTTCCTGATTTAAAATCAGAGCAGGAAGAGTATGGTTACAGACAATCGGAATACAGTTGCCGCACTTCAATCGCTTGAACCAGAGCAGACTTTCGGCGGTTTCATGCATGAGTTTTTTGCCGAAATAATATTCCCTGCGTCCGAAAGCAGCTTCACGGGTGGTTCTGCCGATGGAGAGGGAAATGTTTTTCTTTTCAGGGATAATCGTACCGTCTTTTCCGGGAGCATAAAAACGCACGCCGAGACTTTCCAGGAAAGCACTCACAGCGTGCATGGGACCGACATCATCGCCGAGTTGGATTTTCAAAACATTGTTGTATCCGTTGGAGTTGCCTGAGGTGAAGTAACGGGTATCGTACTTTTCACCCATGAATTTGTGAAATTCTTCTTCTGTCCACTGTTTTTCTTCAGGGAAAAACATACAGGGCCCGGAAAGAACGGCAAATTTGTCACTGATGAAAATATCGTATCCTGAATTATTGAACACAGGCAGTTTGTACCCGAGTTTTTCAGTATAACTGCTTTCTCCGACAAAAAGAGGATATTTATCCTCTCCCGGCTGAGCAACGATTTCAAGCCTGACGCCTGACATAAGTTCCAAATGGTCACGCAGATCCTCTGCTGCAATTTTGACACAATTGTTTGCAGAAGGCTCCACCACGATTTCAGCAAACGCCTGACCGTTTTTGACCAACACACAAGACGATTTTATCGCCGTATCCATAATACAATCACTCTTTTTCTAAATTACCAGTTATCGTTGTGCGGTTCCCACTTGCTCCATGTGGTATCTTCCCAGGCTGCCCAGAAAGTGGAGTGATTGCCCTTGGGAATTTTACCTCTTGCCATAAGAGAAACGTGACCATCATAAAAAAGTACATTCGTATCGCCCGGCAAATTCGGCGTTTCCTTGTCATAAGGCAGGTCTACAGCTTCGGGGCTGCCGTGCGGGAATGCGATTGCAGCCTCATCTTTCTTGCCATTGTAGTTGACAGAATAGTCTGTGTAAGAATCAACAAAATGACAGGAACGGGAGGGTTTCCGGACTTTTCCCAATTTTTTCGGTCCTCTGTTGGCGGTATGAGAGTTCATGCCGATGGAATACACATTGGAACTCTTCTTTCCGGCAATAAACCTGTCCAAATTCCGGTTGGGACAAGCAAAGCGGCTGCGGGTAATATTACCGGTATCATCAATATGATACCCGCCGTAAACAGTTTTATCCGGTCCGAGATAGGGATAAAGCAGACCGCCTTTGGAGCCCTGCCCGAGTTCTCCATTTTTGTTGTTTGCAATATACCACTGCCTCCGGACTTCTGAGTATTTAGCTCCCCAAGGCAATTCCTGAACTCCGAGAGCATATCCATCATTGGCATCAGCGTACAACATTGCCGCATTGCCGATTTGTTTGAGGTTGTTTTTGCACTGAGCAGTTTTTGCCGTATTACGCGCTTTCTGCAATGCAGGCATAAGCATCGCAGCAAGAATCGCGATAATGGCAATAACGACCAGAAGTTCGATCAGGGTAAAGTTCAGGAACTTTCCCCGCCCAAGGGTGGAGAATTTTGAAGACTGAAATTTTTTCATTATCATCCTTTTTACTTTGACGTTAAATTTTCTACAGATACTCAAGATCTTTATTTTCACTGCGAGCAAAAATCACCAATCGTCTCTGTGCGGTTCCCATTTGCTCCAGGTGGTATCAGTCCACGCCGCCCAGAAGGTCTGATGCCAACCGGTCGGAATCTTGGCTCTGGCAATCATCGAAACATGACCATCATACCACAAAACATGGGTATCGCCGGGCAGATTCATATTGTTTTTGTCATAGTAAATATCAATCATTGCAGGATTACCGTGCGGAAATGCAATGGCAGTACTGGAACTGCCGGGAGAGTAATTCACAGTTTGTCCCGAGTAAGAATCAACAAAGTGACAGGAACGGGAGGGTTTCCAAACTTTTCCCAGTTTTTTGGGACCTTTGTTGCCAGCGTGAGAATTCAAACCAATAGTATAATATGTGGCTCTCTTTTTACCGGCGAGCATCGGTTCCAAATTCCGGTTGGGACAGG
>JAZQYS010000374.1:0-1225 GCA_045633645.1 Victivallaceae bacterium
AGATGGTTCTTGGGGAAGGGGAAAACTTCTTTTCACGAGAAAAGGCCGAAACGTCGGCTTCGGTATATTTTCTTCCCCCTTGTCCGCCGTAGCCTTGTGCAAAGGCGGAAACCCTTTTCAAGAAAAGCGAGGTGTTTTTAAAGTGAGGACAGTACCCTATCAGTAATATCTACCCATATAGGGAACAGAGCCTTACGGAAAAGTACGGAGGGGTACGGAGAGGTACGGAGAATTATACCATCTACAAAACACTTCGCTTTTTTGCCGAAACGTCGGCACCGGTCTCACGCCGTCTGCCCTGCGGGGGACGGCGGAACAGCAAATACCCCTCAACGGTAAATCATTCCCCCCCGGCAACCAAATATTTTTCACACAAAGTCAGCGGCTGAAGACCCAGTCCTGACGTTTTTTCTGTTCGTCTTTGTAGGTGGAACGGAAACTTTTTTTGTAAGCGGCGGGGTCGTTGCCGTGGAGTTGTTCCTGAAGAATGGCGCGTTCCTGAGGAGTCAGATATTTATCGTGCATGTAGGCGGGTTTATTTTTTATTTTAAACATATCGCGGATGGGGTCACGGTCAGCGGAATCGTCCTGTTCACGGCGGGATGAACGGCGGCGGGGGGGACGCTCTTCCTGATGTTCCGAATCGCGGCTGAAAAATTCTCTGAATTGCTGACAGCCTGAGGCTGAAAGAAGAAGCAGAACAAGACTGAAAAGAAAAACGTTTCTGAACATCTTACTTTTTATCCTTTTTTTTCGCTTCGGCATTGACGCGGAGTTGTCCGCAGGCGGCGGCGGATTTTGCGCCGCGTTCAACTCTGCGGGTGACGGTTGCACCGGTGGCAGCGGCAGTTTTTTCAAAGAGTTCAATTGCCTCACGGGAGGGACGGCGGAATTCGCAGTCCGTAGCATTGTAGGGAATCAGATTGATTTTTGCCCGGTGACTTTTAGCGAGGAGTCCGAGGGCCTCCGCCTGAGCGGGGGAATCGTTGATACCGGCAAGGAGGGTGTACTCCAACGTATAAAGTCTGCCGGTACGGTCGCGGCAAAAGTCGGCGGCTTCAAGGATCTCTGAAATGGGATAACGCAGTTTTTCAGGGATGATTTTGGCACGGGTGACATCATCGGGGGCGTGCAGACTGATGGCAAGAGTAAATTCTTTGCCAAGCTCTGCAAATTTTTTCATACCGGGAACAAATCCGCTGGTTGAAACGGTAATGCGCCTGGG
>JAZQYS010000375.1:0-7123 GCA_045633645.1 Victivallaceae bacterium
ATAAGTCCTGCAGTATCTCGACGAAAAAAGGATAGGATTGTTTTTGTTCATGCTCCTAAGATGGATAGTTATACGATTCAAATAGATGGTGTGAAGGTAGACGTTTATTCGACAAGAAAAAAACCTATCTCTTTTACAGAATTCGTTGCCACCGCAGTTCGTGAAACACCTGTAGTGAATTTTGTTGCAGGTAAATGGGCAAAGAGAGTTTTAGATGTTGCGACTGCCGAACGGGGTTGCACAATGAGAAAATGTTCCAGCAAAGAAATTAAGTAATAAAATTTAGTTAATATTGTGATTTTATGCCGACAACGCAGTGATTTTATCATCGGAATCGTTACTGCCATCGAGAATTTCCATTGTTCCGTAGGTTCGGACTTTTCCCAGTGACGGGAAGTAGTCTTGCAGGTTCGGTTCATTCTGTGAGGTATAACTCCGGCGTTGACCTTCACTGGTTTTGTTGAGTTCATAGATGATCTGATCCAGTTCTGTGGATAATGCACTTTTTTCGGCGGCAGCACTGAATTCTTCCATGGGAGTCTCTTTGAGTTTTTTCAGACGGGCAATTTTTCCGGAAAGCTCAAGGCAGCTCTTTTCCAGTTCTTTGGGTTTATCGTTGATCAAACTCCGGAGTTTGTGGAAAACATTATCTCCGTCGTTGGCTTCAAAGGTGACTTTGACCGGCAAATGCGGCACTTTGAGATCTTCCAGAGTTACCATAACTTTTGAAATGATCTCTCCGTAGTTGCTGTCAGTGAATGCTTTTGTAACCATTGCGGTCATAGACAGTGTAAGATTTCCGATGTGCAGCAAATCCATTTTACATACGCCATCCGGATTGAGAAAACTGGTGTTGGCTGTCGCCTGAATGAAAGCTGCCTTAATGTGACGGTTCAAAAGTTCTGCTTTTTGCGATAATGTGCCGGAAAGTTCCTGAAGTCCGTAACGGATGGGAAGTGTGCCAAGTTCCAGAGATGGATTGAGTTCAACAAACTTTTCCAGTATATTGATTTCGTTTTGCATTGCCGGAATCAGGGTAGCAAAACTCTTTTCCTGATCCTGACGCATCCGGACATTTCGGCGGTATTGCCGCTCCAATGCATCAAGTTCTTTCAGGCGGGTTTCAATGACCACTTTTCGGCGGAGTCTGGGATTTCCGGAAATTGCCGCAGAGAAACTGGCAAAGTCAAGGGCACAGTCATCGTTGATTTCTTCCAGAGTTCTGGCACAGCGTCCAATCATGGCATCATTGATAAACTTCTGCTTGCGTTCCAGAATGGCATACATTCCGGCATCAAGGGTTTGTTCAATGCCGTACCGGATGATTTCAACTTCCGCAAGAGTATTGCCCTGCCGGAGAATCCGCCCGGAACGCTGTTCCACATCTGACGGACGGAACGGACAATCCAAATCGTGTTCAACTGCCAGACGCTCCTGGATATTGACTCCGGTTCCAAGTTTCATTGTGGAACCGATCACTACCCGGACTTCGCCGGAATTTACCCGTTCATACAAATCGGATTTCTGCTTATCGGTGTTGTAATCGGTAATGACTGCTACTTCATTTGCCGAAATTCCATTGATAATGAGTTTTCTCCGCAATTCTTCCCAGGCATTGAAAAGTTCTCCGTTACGGTACAGATCGCAGAAGACGATTTGTGTACCTTTTATGGAATCATATTCCTTGTATTTTTCCAGAATTTTCTGACAGCAGATGTTGAGCTTTGATTCCGGATCATCGGGGAAACGGTGGTCAATCAAACGGGGATCTATGGTAACTTTGCGGCTCATTCCGTAAATCAATAACGGGATATGGGAAAGCTCCCTTTTATCCGAACTGTTTTCAAACCATTCATACAGATCGCAAAGATAATCCATAAACCGGGAAATGATTTCACTTCTGGGAATTTGAATTTGTTCCGGTTTGCCGCCTTTGATGGGCGGGCGTTCCACTTCGGTCAAATGTTCAGAAAGTACCACATCGGCAACTGTCCGGAACATCTTTGACAATTCAATAACATTGGTGTATTTGCAGAATCTCTGAACCATTTTGAAGCGACCGGCAGCATCCAGTTCCAGAGCAGTTTCCGTTCCGCAGAAAACCGAGGCAAAGCGGTCAAAGGTGGATATGCCGAACTCTTCCAGAGTTGCCGGACTGATATAACGCACCATATTCCACAATTCTGCGATGGTGTTGGTTACGGGAGTTCCGGTGGCAAAGAAAACGTTGCGACCTCCGGTCTTTTCCATAATATGTTTGATTTTCAATGAAAGCGAAAAAGCTCTTTGACTGGCTCCCCGGTCAAGTCCTTTGATCCGCTGCATCTTGGTCGGGAAGAAATTCCGTTTGTAGGCATGGGCTTCATCAATGATCAGCGAATCAATTCCCAGATCGGAGAAGTAAATAATATCCTCTTCCGCTTTTTTGTCATTGAGTTTATCCAGCATTTTAAGCAGCTGTTTTTTCTGCCGTTCTGCATCTTTGATGGTACTGCGGTTGTCGGATTCCGCAATCAAAGTTTCCAGTTCTTCCAATTGAGTTTCATAATGCTCCTGTACCAGATCGGGATCATCTTTGATCATATCAAAGGAAGATTGAGCCATAATAACCATATCCCATTCGCCGACTGCGATCCGGGACATAAAGCGTTTGCGTTTTTCTTTTACCAGATCTTTTTTATCGGCAATCAGGATTTGTGCATTGGGATAGAGTTTTGGGGCAAACTCGGCAAACTGCCGTAAGGTGGCATTCTGCACAACAATCAGAGTTTTACTTGCCAGATGCAGCCGTTTCAGTTCCATTGCCACCGTGACCATAATGGCGGTTTTTCCCGCTCCTACACAATGAGCAAGCAAAGCGTTGCCTTCGATACACCTGCTGACAGCCCGCTTCTGATGTGTCCGCAAAATAAATTTTCTGCCATTGATAATGCTGACAGCTCCGGGATATACATCAAATTCCGGTAATTCATACTGCCGTGTCACATGGGAGTTGAATATGGAGTTGTAAATTTCTTCCAGTTGTCCGGAAAGTTTTTCTGAATCCATGACAAAGGTTCTGAATTTTTCCTGCAATTCATTTTTATATTGTCTGGCAGTCAAAGTGGCTTCCTGGTTTACTACCAGTTTTTCTTCCCCGTTCTCATCATACTCTCTGCGGTGAATGATCGGTTCTTTCAGGTTCAATGCACATTCCACCAGTTTGAAAATGTCCCAATCCTCCACCCGGTATTCGGTCATACTGTATTTTACGGACCAATCCGCGGTGACATACCATTTATCTTCCAACTGAGTATATGACACCTGACACTTGGTATTGAAAGATTCTTCCAGCCACTTTTGCACCACCTCTGCCGGGATCCAGAAACTTCCCAACTGAAAATCAATATCCTCGATCCGTAACGGCGGCGGCTGAACTTCTTCCAGTGCCTCCACATTCTGCGGGGCAAGTTCTTTTGCAATTTCCAGTTTGCGGACAACATTGCCGGAAAGATACTCACTTTTGAGTTCAATTTCCTTTGACACCGGATTTTCAAAGAATTCTCCGGAAGCAATCAATTCGGCAAAAGCCTGTTCCCGGTTAATGTTCATCAATTCTGCCACATAATCCACATCCACCTTATGCCGGTAACAGTAAGAGATCATTCCTGCCTGAACGATGTTTTCGGCACTTTCCGGTTCCTGCCACGGGTGTTGGGTACGCTTGAAATAAATATCTCCTTTTTCATATATCGTATGATTGGTTTTGATTCCGTCAAGAGTGGTTTCGGTTACTTTTCTGATATTCTCTGTCGCGGCAAGTTTCAGATAGTCGGGATCTTCCTGAATGTTCCGGTGAACAATTTTGTTGTTGAGATTGCCGAAATATTTGATATGATAGTCATAATGCTGGTTTAGCATCCTGCGGTAACGGTCAAGTGTTTCTTCATCGGCATGGGGTGTCAGCTGCAGTTCCAGCAATTTATTGAGAAGTTCTTTGAATTCAATAAAATGCTCGATCTTGCGGCACTCATTTCCGGAGAACTCCCGCCCGTTTTTATCTGTAAAGGGTATTCCAAGATTGTTGTGACACTGCCATAAACGGTCATTGTGTTTGAAAATGGTATATTCCCGCATAGGGTACGGCAACTCAATTTCATTTTCAACTTCCCCGAACATCCCGAAGATATCCTCTTCTTGGGGAGCGATGGTTTGAACCTCAAAGTCAGGCACTTGCAGAAGTTCCGCAAGTGCAATGTTTTCAAAGGGCAGAATGGTTGCAGTTCCGGTTTTACCATACATTTTGCCGGTGTTGGATGGTTCACCGAGGATTTGCTCTTTATATTTGGCAAAATATTCATTAACCCGCAAAAGCCCGGTTCCGTCACAGCTTTCAATGGGGACAAGGTCTTGAAAGTTATGTTGATTGACTGCTCCCTTTTGCAGAACCAGAATATCAGCGATTACTTCTGTTCCAACTTCAGCAAAGGCATTATTTGGCAACCGGATCGCCGTCAGCAATGCGGCTCTGGAAGCAAAATTGCTTCTGGCATTGATACTTTTGGAGTCCATTGTAGATGCAGAGGTAAGCAATATAGCAATACCTCCCGGCTTCAAAGAATCCAATGCTCTGGCAATACAGTAATTATGCAGATTGTATCCCACATAATCCGAGTCATGAGGACCGACCTGATCAAAGGGAACATTGCCGATAACCAGATCAAGAGACTCTTTTTTGATGTAAGTTTTGGCAAGGTCATTGATAATGACTTTACTTTCCGGGTAAAGCTGCTGCAGGATCCTTCCGGAAATACTGTCGATTTCAACGGCAGTAAACTCTCCCTTGATATTTTCCGGCATCAGACCGATAAAGTGTCCCACTCCGGCACCGAACTCCCCGAACTTGCCATCGGATATGCCGGCTTTTGCGGCAATTTTCCACATAAATTCAATGAGGAAACGGGGAGTATAATGGCTGTTCAATGTGGATGCTCTTGCAGAAATGTACTCTTCTGAACTTAAAACGGACAGCAAATCCTTATATTCATTGGCAAAATTGGCATTGTTGGGATCAAAGACTTGCGGAATGCCGCCCCAGCCGGAATATTGGATCAGAGTTTTGCAATCATTTTCATCCGGAACCTTGCCGGAACATTCCAACTCCTTCAACAATTTTATGGCAGCAATGTTGGCGGCAATTTTGCGTTTGGCTCCGTGTGGATAAAGAATATCCTCCATCCCGATCCGGTAATTTCTTCTTGAAATCGGCGTTTCAGGTGCCGCAATGACTTCCGGAACAATTATGACTTCCGGTTGTGGTGTTTTCAACTCCGCCAGGGATGGCAAAGACATTGACGGGGAAGAGTCTTCAAAGTCAAAGAGATCAAGTTGCAATTCAAAACACATGATTTATTCCTTTCTGCGGTTCGTTTACCCTTCCTGAATGCCGGAGCCGCCTTTTGCGGCGTAACGGCATGACAGCGAACCGCCGGAAAGAGGATAGATTTTATTCATCTGTATAGGCTCCCAGAGCTTCCAATGCCGGAGCAAGTTCATCCAATGAATCCACCGGATGATTTTCCGGAGAGATAATAATCTCGCCGCAGGATTCGCATTGAAAATGAGAAACATAACCGCTTTCATGGTCATTTCTTTCTCCATAATCCAAACCATCAGCCCGGTTGACTATCTGGTAACTTACGGTAACATCGAGATTGATCTCTTCAAAGGAGTCATTTTTGCATTTGGGACAATGGTATCTTCTCATTTTTCTTCTCCAACGATTTGAATATCTTTCTGATATGTTCGGGCATCAGATAGGCTCCGCTCAAATGTTCACGCAAAGCTTCTGCGTTGACTTCTTTGTTTTGACGGGCGTAACGGTTGCAATTTTCCCAATGTTCCCTGATTTGCATACAATAATAAAGATCAAGCACCGTTGGCTTCTTTTTCATTAAGACCTTTTCGCTCCAGAAGTCTTCGATATCGTATCCGATGGGAATGAAATTCTGCCAGAATTCAGCTAAAGGTTCAGCTTCTTTGAAATAAAGAATATTGAAAAAATCCAGTTCCGGAATGGCAGAAGATATTTCTTTTGCCTGTTTCAAAACATTTTCCCCGTAAGTAACAAAAGCTGAACAAATGCCGTCATTGTTCATCGTCGAACCGCGCCATTTCAACTCACCGGAATAAACATCTCCCGCCATCCGGCAGATCGTCCTCACAACCTGCCATTTACGGTCGCAGGCGATTGCCCAGTGATGATAAGAATGGGGATGGACATTGCTTTCTGCCGTATTGACGATCAGAGCGTAAATCGTGTCTCCCCGTTCCGGATCGGTACTTTTATAGGCTTTCATACTGCTTAATAATGTTGAACTCATACTGCCTCCTGTTTCCAGATATTGTTAAGGTTTTCAATGTTTCTGCTTAAAATTTCAATTCCTTCTCGATGCGTAATTTTCCGGAAAGTGCCGTTCTGCGGATTGATGTGGTAAAAATCGTGACTATGGGGCGAACAGGAATTCTGCAAAGCATTGAGCTCATCAGTTACAATGTGTTCTCTGGTGGCTTCGCTGAAAAGATACGGTACTTTAACTCCATTTTGCGGTAAATCCTGATTTTTCCATATCCGGAAAATATGAGTTCCGGATTTACGGACGACCCAAATAAATTCTGCTTCCGGATTGTCCTCCATAAATTCAACATCGTGAATGGAAAAATCGGTTTGATAACAGGTCATGGAGAAGCTGACCACCAATTTCATTTTAAGGTAAATCAACCGGTTCATAAGATTTCTCTCCCGACTTCATTGATTTTTTCAATCAGATCCATCCGTTTGAAGGTCAGGTGTACGGTTCCGGATTTGTGATAGAATTTTGCGTTGAAATAGGGACACTCAAAGGAGTTTCCGTAATTACAAGCCTCGCTCATTTGATGAATCAGAGATTCTTTATAATCTTGCGGCATCTCTTTATTATCCAGGAACCATAAAGATTTTTCCAGATAATTCCAACGGTTGTTGTCACTGAAACTGATTCTGCCGTAGGAGCTGCAGTTTTTGACAACTTTTGCCGGAATGGAGGCACGGCTGGCATAATGCGGAGAGAAGAACCGGAAAACATCTTCCACCATATGTTTCATA
>JAZQYS010000376.1:0-3414 GCA_045633645.1 Victivallaceae bacterium
CACCGATCTTCCGTTTCCCCGCATCATAGCAATCAAAACCGAGAACAAATCTCCCTGTTTTGCCGACCGCGGCAAATTCTCCGCTCAAAAGATATGGTTTTCCCGGATCAATAGGAATGAAGTCACTTCCAAGGCAGCGTCCTGCCGCCGCCTTAAAGGCATATTGCCCTTCGGCAAACGGATCTTTCACGACAGTAACACCTTGCAACGGCACAGCTCCACCTGGGACAGCTTTGCTGTTGGCAATCAAATTCCTCTCTGCACCATTGAGCGTTACCGCTGCAAGAAGCAGACAAATCAAGGTTGAACAGAATGATTTCATAATACTCCTTTTACGGTGATTTCAGCAGATTTTCGCGGCAGAATCAAAAATATATCTGCTCTCAAAAAAGATTTACTGTTCTTCGATCAGCTTTATATCTTTTATTTCCACTTCCGATCCCTGATAGATATTGATGAACAATTTCACATAAGCAGTTCCGGGCCAGAGATTTTTATGCACATTGACATTGACCTGCGCCTTGCCCAGCACGGCACTGAATTCCTGCCATTGGGCATTGGGTTTTACAAAGGCAATGGCATTGATAAATCCGCCGTCACGATGCAGACGCATCGCAGTTCCGGCAGGATATGTGCGGGGCAGAGCCTTGGTAGTGGTAACTTTCCACACTTCGCCTGATTTTTCCACTTTGGTCACATAATAGATCGTATTGTGATTGGGCAGATCGCTGAAATCATCTTTGCAGTTGAATACGGCAATTTTGCCGGGGATTTTTTCCCAGCTGCTGCCATCGGCGATAAAAAATTCATTTGAACCTTTTTCCGCCGCAGAGGTCAGTACCGTGGCAGTGCCTGCCACCGGACAGATATTGTGCATACCGATAGAGCGTTTATTGCCGTCAAAACACTGCACGCCCATCAACACTCTGCCGCAATCGGCGGCACCACGGAAAAATCCGCTCAACCGATAACTTTTTGACGCATCGACAGCGATGAGCTGAGTGCCGTTCAAACGGCCCTTTCCAGCTTTGAAAACACCGTTTTCGGCGTCGATGACCTTCAGCGTACCAGTGACAGGAAGCTGACCCGGATCAGTTTTGATAAGATTTTCAGCACTGTAAAGAGCTGCGCCAAGCAGCAGAGTCAAAGAAGCAGCAAACAATTTCATGATCAAATTCCTTTTTTTCAGTTGATTACAATTGCGGAGTGGCGTTTTCTATGATTTCGTTGACCTGACCGGCAACGATGCGGGTGCGGCAGCGGTAGGAGCGTTCAGTCTCACTCCCGCGGTTGAGATTTACCGTCCCTTTGTGCTGTATCGGAATGAAAATAACTTCAGGTACTCGGCGGGTGGGAAGAGATACTTCAAGTTCCAAATAAGCCATCGTATCATCAAATTCACCGACATTAATGCTCATCTGCACTGTGTTGAAACAATCCGCCCGCACGGCGAATTCCGCCGCCATCGGCATTGCGCCCCAGGTTTCCGGCAGATTGCGCCACCTGAATCTGACAATAGTGTTCACATGCACGCAGTCACCGACCTGAATATTGAGTTTAAGTTCTGAATTCGGAAGCACTTCAGGACCGTTGACATATTCGACACGGAGTGCGGCGTAGGGCAAAGCGTAGTCCATGTAGTAAAGCGGACGGGAGAGCAGACGCTGCGCGACCTCGGTGCCGATGAGCGAATCAGAAAAGTTATTCGGGATATTTGTCGGAGTATCAGTTATCCTGACGATGAAAGGATTGGCAGCGGCAGCAGCGATCGCCGCCCGTGCCGTCCGCTGACTCAAAGCCTCAAGGGTTTTGGGCAGTCCGTACAAAAAGCCGTAACCGAAGTGATTTATACAAATCGTGCTGATCGTTTCGCCGATAGGATCGAGCCAGCGCTGCGGAATACCTTTTCTGCCTTTGATGATACCGAAAAGTGCGCCCACAGTGGCGGCGGTACAGTCGGTATCATCTCCGCAATTGACAGCACGGCAGATCGATTTATCGAAATCACCCTCTCCGTAGAGCAGACCGATGATCATAAATCCGATATTCACCGCCGCCCGATAGATCGGTTCAAAATCATGCACAAGCAGTTCACGGGTTTCGTTCCACGGTTTGCCGCCGTCGTAAGAATCAATGACCAGTTTCACTGCGGCAGCCAGTTTTGAATCAGCAGGGATCTTGCTCAAAGCGATCTCAATAAGTTTTCTGATGTCGTTTTCAACAAAAGCCGCAGACTGCAGAGCGGCGGTGAACATTTCCGCCCAGATGCCCTCTTCGCAATGGTCGGCACAACTGTCGATATAGGCGTATTTGATCGCTTCATCGGGCGCACCGGGACAGAGACAAGCCCATATCTCACTGCGGATCCATGCCCCGTTGCCGTATTTGTAACGCTCATTATTGATCGCCCCTGACAGAGGCGGCATCACGCCGTTGTTGATATTCATTTTGCAGACAGCATATTCACTGCACGGAGCGATCACAGAGTGATCCCAATACTCTCCCAGCAGCCGCGGAGTGATCGCATCAAGACCGTGGATCTCAACTGCAGCAAGCCAGATCAGCTGCAGATCAAGGTCATCGTTGGGAGCGGGGACACCGTTGAGTTCCTGGGTGTAGAAGGTAACATCGTTCATTGCCATGTTTCCTTCCATCGGAGCGCCCAGCGTACCGCCGATATTTTTTCCTGCCCAGCAGCCGCGTACTTTGTCGAGATATTCTGAATACTGAATTTGTGCCATTATTGTATATCCTTGATTTTTTATTTTGGTATCTTATAAAATATATAACAGTTTTATTGCAGTCGCATAGTAATATAATCTAAAAAAACAGTATTTTAATACAATTCAAACAAGTGTATATTTCAATCCTTCGGGTACATTCAACTCGGAAATTTCTCCATTGATGCGCCTGATGCGGATCGTTCCGCAAGGAACAGGCACACTGCATTCAAGTGTTCCGTCAAAAGAAGTCGTCCCAACGATCTCTGCTTCAGCAAATCCGTCGGCCGCGGACCGCACACCCGCAAGTTCCTCTGTCATCCAGCCGATGACGGCGGCTCCCCAGCCGTGACAGAAACTGTGCCGCAATCCGGCAAAACAGCCTCTGCCGCACTCTTTGTGAACATCCCGTTTCCCCGACTGCGGCAGCTGATCTATCCTTGCGGCATTGTCGAGATATTCCAGTTCAAAGTGTTCCCAGAATGTAGTTGAACCGAGCGACAGCATACCGCCGTAATATTTTTTCAGCAGTTCGATCGCAGGAGCAGTTTTTCCGGCACGGCTCCAGGCTTTCAGGATATTATCCATATGCAGAGTGGAAAGTCCTGTTTCCGCCTGCTGTGAAAGAATTTCCTGCCAGACTTTCTGCGGATCAGCCAAACCTCCTGCAACCGCCGCGGCGGCAACAGATTTG
>JAZQYS010000377.1:0-4148 GCA_045633645.1 Victivallaceae bacterium
AAGCGTTTTGCTGACTCTTTTAAAGTTGGCAAGAGCCGTTCGGGCATAGTTCAAAATGATATCCTGCTTGATGACACTTCCGGCAGATTGCACCAGTTGAAGAGTTGAAGCAAAATTGCTGTTATTGCGGTGCAGGAGTTCCGTCGGCAGGCGGTAGACGATATCCGCAAAGCGCAGTGCTGTATCCGGGGAAGCGTTGTAGGACGCAAGGATTTTTTTGAGGTATTCCGGAACCGGAACTGCGGAAATTTCATGCGGTTGCGGCAGCGATGAAAAATCAAAGTTGTGTATCACGGCTTCGGGGATACCTGAAGAAATTTCCAGTTCAAGAGTAACATCGCGTTCCGTATTCCGGATATCCGGCGTATTGATTCCCGCCTTTTTCAGATTGTTGACATAAGCCAGTTTCGCCCAGCGGAAAGATTGTTCCATGGCAATTTTGCGCTTTTCAACTTCAGCCTGAACCTTGTTTAAATCTTTTTTTGCCTGCGTGGTCAGAATACGGCAGGATTCAAGCGCATGATCAAGGGAACTTAATCTGTAATCATTTTCAACCGTAAGTCCCGGAAGTCTGCGCGGCAGATCATAAATCATACCGGGCAGCTCCAGGAGACGGCTTTTTTCAACATGCTCTCTTGCGATAAGCTGCAAGGACTCCAACACACGCATATCCAGACTGCGTTCCGTTGCCGTTTTAATTGCGCTCTGCAAATTGTAACGTACAGTCCGGACAGGAGCTTTTTCAGCAGCCTTGCGGGAGACACAGCCTGTCAGGCATAAAAGAATCAGAGCTGTTGAAAGTATTTTCATTGCTTTACCTGCCGGCAGGAACAAATACCGCATCGCCCCGGGCAAAATCGACCCGTGCCAGACGGAGATAGAGGAAATCTCCGGTTTTGTAGGAAATTTTTCCTCTTTCCTGAGTAAGAACGTGTCCGACTTTGCGGAAGTCTCCGAGCTGTTCGCGCGGAACGAAACCGTAAAGTCCCAGGTCGCCGATATCCACCAGCAGTCCGTTGGTGACAACTTTGGCGACGACGCCCTCGTACATGTTGTCTGCACCGGCATCAAGCAGCTGTTCAAGATATCTTAATTTCATACGGTCAGAAGCGGCATAATAGGCGTTGTCGTTCTGCTCTTCTTTTTCGGAACAGTACTTTGCCCATAACTCCAGCGTTTTTTTGTCACGGGTGCGAACCTTTTTGTCAAAGTTCCACAACTGCTGATGAACCAGCAGATCAGGATAACGCCGTATCGGACTGGTAAAGTGTGCATAACGGAATTTGCCGAGAGCAAAATGCACTTCAGCTTTTGCCGCGTAACTTGCCCGCGCCATGGTGCGCAGAAGCAGACTTAAAATAACCGGCTTGACGGGCGTGTCCGGCAGATCTGCGACAAATTGATTGCAGATTTTTCTGTTGGTGATATCTCCGGGATAAAATCCGAAGGAGTCAGCGATAATATCCGAAAACTCTTCCACCTTTTCCGTTTCGGGGAAGGGGTGAATACGGAACAATCCGGCAATGCCTTTTTCAACCAGTTCATTGCCGACGGCACTGTTGGCGGCAAGCATACACTCTTCAACCAGATTTTCGGACTCTCTTGAAATCTTTTTAGAAAGTCCCTCAATGCGGTTTGCCGCCTCTTCACACATGACGCGGATTTCAGGAATCGGCAATTCAATGAAACTTTCCTGTTCAAAACGGAACGCGCGCATTTTCCGGGTGACGGCGATAAGGTCCGCAATATCTTTTTTCAGACGCGGACTCCAGGAGTCAGGAGCCTTCCCCGTATCGCAGAAAGTTTGAACGGTATCATAATCAAGCCGGTCGGTGACGTGAATGAGAGAGTGTTCCCGTTTTGTCTCAAGAATCTGTCCTGAATTTCTGTCAACGGTCAGAAAAACCGTGTGTGCCAGAGAGTCTTTGCCTGCCTGAAGACTGATTTTTGCGGTCAGACCGGGGGGGAGCATGGGCAGAGTTCTTCCCGGCAGATAACAGGAAAAACTGCGCTTGCCTGCGGCTTTGTCAAAATGTGTTTTGGGCGCAATGTACGCCGCAACATCTGAAATATGAACGCCGATAATCACGGTGGAGTCATCTTCTCCCGGCATGATCGTCAGGGCATCGTCAAAGTCTTTGGCATCAACGGGGTCAATGGTGACAGCAGCCAAAGTTGTGCGGTCAATACGCTTTATTTCGCGCGGAACGACAGCCAGAGCCGCGGTATTGTCTCCTTCGGAATAGGGTTCTTCAAGACCGAACTCCGCCGCAATCGCGTCCAAATCGGCAGAAATGACGCCGGATTTACCGATTACTTTGCTGACAGAGGCCTGAAAATCCCCGTCGGAGTCATCGTCAAGCCGGACTTTTACCCAGTCTCCTTTGACTGCACCTTTGCGTGCGCCGTGCAGAAAGATATTTTCCGGCAGTTTGCTGTTGAGCGGACGGAGCCGGTTGCCGGGAAGAAGTTCAGCCACAAATTCGGCATTCGTCCGTTCAAGGATTTCTTTGACTCTTCCGGCGGGACCTTTATCCGGATTTGACGGCGGGAGCAGTTCCACAAGGACACGGTCTCCCTCTATCGCACCGTTGATATACTGGGGCGGAATGAAAACATCCTGAGTGTCTTCAATGTCCAACTCTTCCGGGATGTCGATTTTGACGAAACCGAAACCGGCTTGAGTCATTGAGAGGATTCCCTCAATTGTGATTTTTTCACGGCTTTCCCTGCGCTGAATCTTTTTGTCAGCCAGGCGGCGCAATCTTTTTTTCCTGTTTTTCTTCATAGTACAAACCTCCTCATGTACTTCTCTCTAATGTATACCGTAAAATAGCACAGACAGGCACTTCATGCAAGATAAAAAACACGTTTTTTTTGAAAATAATATGACAAAATGACAATATTTGCCCTGTTTTGTTAAAAAAAATGAAAAATTTTTCGTTTTTTGATTTGAAAAATCGCAAATAATCAATATAGTACCGTTTTGTAAAGGCAACGGATTATTCCATCCGAAAACAAAATAAGGAAAATTTATATGGCAATGACAACTTGTCCCTATTGCAACACTGAAGTCCGCGAAAGTTTGATTGAAGCTGATGACGGCTGCTGTCCGGAGTGCGGTGCGATGATCAGTACGCGCAGTGCTCTTGACGACGACTACGAAGACTTTGATGATTACGATGACGGTCAGGATATCTTCAGCGAATTTGACGATGATGAAGATGATGATAACGATGATTACGTCCGCGATGATTTTGACGAAGATCTGTTTGATGACGTTATCGGCGATGAGTTTGATGATGATTTTGACGAAGATTTAGAGGATTTTGAAGAAGACCTTTAAGAATCGTATTGAATCACTCATTTGTTGAAGAAAATACGAAAAAAAGAGCAAAATTTACGTTCCGGCACATAAAACCCTCTGTAAGAGTTGTAAAAGTGCTTGAAAAAGCGTAAATGCGGTGTTATATTTATAACATGTAAAGGGCGAATCGGCGGGAAGTTTGCCGGTTCATAATAATTTCAACCCCAATCAAGGATTAGTAAAAATGATCAAAGTTGGTATCAATGGTTTCGGTCGTATCGGCCGCATGGTTTTCCGTGCTGCTGTCGAAAATTTCAGCGATGATATTCAGATCGTCGGCATCAATGACCTGCTCGAAGCAGATTATCTTGCCTACATGCTGAAATACGATTCAGTTCACGGCACTTTCAAACACGACATCCAGGTCGAAGGCAACTATCTCATCGTTGACGGCAACAAAATCCGCCTCACCGCTGAAATGGATCCTGCCAACCTGAAATGGGATGAAGTCGGTGCCGACATCGTCGTCGAATCCACCGGTCTCTTCCTCGAAGATGCCAAAGCCCGCAAACACATCGAAGCCGGTGCCAAGAAAGTCATCATGTCTGCTCCTTCCAAAGACAGCACCCCGATGTTCGTCTACGGTGTCAATGACAAGACCTATGCCGGTCAGGACATCATCTCCAATGCTTCCTGCACCACCAACTGTCTTGCTCCCATCAGCAAGGTTCTGAACGACAAGTTCGGTATCAAACGCGGTCTTATGACCACCATCCACGCTGCTACCGCAACCCAGAAGACTGTTGACGGACCCTCCAAGAAAGACTGGAGAGGCGGCCGC
>JAZQYS010000378.1:0-5918 GCA_045633645.1 Victivallaceae bacterium
CGCCGTAAAAATCATCGCTCGGAATACAGACAAATTTGAAAGCAGTTTCAATCTGCACGAAACCAAACAGTTTTACTGTGCAGATGACGCAGATGTCTTGCTTGAAAAAATTGAATCCGTTCTGAAAAAATATTAACAAAAGGTATGTTTATATATGTCAACTCTCTCTCCCCTGCCCCGGGCGCAATGGATATGGCCCAGAGGTACGATTTATTTATCCAACAGTTATGCCGGATTCCGGTATGATTTTGATATGACCTGTCTCCCCTCTGCGGCTCCTTTTATCATCACTGCCGATCAGAGTTACAAACTGCACGTCAACGGTCAATATGTCTGCCGGGGGCCCGTCCGCGGTGTGCAGTCAAACTGGCACTATGATACAGTTGATATTCTTCCGTTCCTCAAAAACGGACACAACTGGATATCAATAGAAGCCCATAATCCCGGCAAAAGCACCTTTTATTACAATCACAAAGACGCCGCAGGTATGCTCTGCTCCGCCGATTGGGATAACGGCACTCAGATTTTCTCAGATGTCAACACCTGGCAGATTTTCCGCAATACCTCCTATAATCACAACACCGCCCAGTTAAGCGGACAGATGGGGCAGATGGAGGAACTTGATCTGCGCTTTGATGACCGCTCCTGGATCACGCAGGAAAAAGATTATACGCTCCCCCCCGTCATGAAAGGAACCCGTCCGACAGCAAAAATTCAGGGCGCACTTCCCTGGACAAAACTCTCTGTTCGCCCCATTCCCCTGTTGGACGAAACCTGCCGCGCTCCGGAAAAACTGACTGCTTCAGGTATCGGTATTTGCGCTGAACAAAAAACACAAGCTCCGGGTGTCATACCCAATACCGTTGCGGACTTTGTTGATTTTGAACTTGATAAAATAAGTTATGATCCTGTTCCGATAAAAACAGTTATAAAAAACAAACAACTCTGTTTCACCCTGCCCGCTTCCGGAAAAGGCAAATTCAGTTTTGCCGTTATTGATCTTGGTGCAACCAAATGGCTGCCCGGCGTTCCTCTCTTTGAAATCGGTGCGCACAAAGAAGGAACGATTCTTGACCTCTTTTACAATCAATATATGCCTGACGGAAAAATCAGTTACGCCTGGAATCCCTCAGAGGGCAGTCAGGTGTCACTTGCAAGCAGAGTTCATCTCAACGGCAGAACACAGAAATTTGAACTGTTTCAAATCATGGGAATCCGTCATGTGATTGTGGTTCTGCGTGAAAATGAAACTCCGGTCGAAATGAAACTTGCCTGGCGTTCAGCCGTGTATCCGCTGGATATAAAAGGACATTTCAGCTGTTCAGATTCTGTTCTCAATGACATTTACGATATTTGTGTCCACACCCAGAGAGTCTGCGCGCTGGACGCCTTTGTGGACACGCCCTGGCGCGAACAGTCCCAATGGTGGGGTGACGCCCGTGTACAGGCAAAAAACACGATTTTTCTTTCAGGAGATACCCGTTTGCTTGAACGCGGCATAAACAGTATTTCAGAGCAGACAAATCAGCTTGGTTTGACCTTTGCCAATGCCCCGACAACGGATTGCGGACCATTGCTGCCTGACTTTTGTCTCACTTGGATTATCACCTTGAGAGACTACTGGTTCCAGACCAAAGACACCGCTCTTTTCAAAAAACAGAAAAACCAGGCGGAATCCATCTTTTCTTACTTTGAAAACATCCGCAGAGAAAACGGACTGCTCAAATACGATCCCCGTTTCTGGCTGTTTGAGGACTGGAGCAATCTGCCTAAAACCAATACGCCGACGTTCCTCAATCTCTGGTACATTTACGCAAGAATAAAATACTGTGCCGTTCTTGAAGCGGCAGGTTTTACTGAAGAAGCAAAAAACTTGAAACAAGCCGTCAACGCGGATAAAAAACTGGCAAAAGAACTGCTCTTTGATTCAACGCAGCAGCTTTTTCTTCCGGAGCGCGACGCTGAAGATAAACTCTCGGGAGTGCCATCAGTTCACGATCAAGTCCTGGCTCTGCTGATTGACATTGCTCCTGAAGCGGCCAATTCCATGATTGACAAAGTCATCCGTCCCTGTCTTCTGGGCAATTATAAAGAAGGAGCCAAACCCTCGGCGTTCTGGGCGACTTATCTGCTGGACTGCGCTCAAAAATACAATTTGCAGCAAGAGGCACTTTTTTATATCAAGACCAACTGGCAGACAATGATTCCATCGGGAACGACCTGGGAAAACTTTCCCAAGCCCAACCCCGGAGAACTTTCCTGCGCCCATGCCTGGAGCGCACACATCGTCAGTCATCTGCCTGAACTGGTTTTCGGACTCAAACAACTTTCTCCCGGCTGGGAAGAAATTGCATTGGATTTAAAAGTTCCCTCCGGTTTGTCAAAAGCGGAATTTTCTCTGCCCCTGCCGCAGGGAGAACTGACTCTTTTGTATGACGGAAAAGATGTTATCTCCCGGATTCCGCCCGGCGTAAAAGTCCGTTGAAATACAATTCGGGTTTTATTTGCAATTTTCTGCGGTTCATTATATATTATGACAAAGTTTGTACAGTAGAAGAATAGGATTATATGTGCCGGAACAAAACGGAATCAATCAGGCAGAACTTGCGGAAAAATCATATCCGCAAGCAAAAGTTTGCCGTTCTGTGTGATTTTCTGCAAAAAAAGAGTTTCTCTCCTCTTTTAAAAGCGGCAAAAATCCTTCAGATTCTTGCATTTCCGCAATGCGTCGGAGAAAGCAGCCGTTTGGAAGTCGTCAAAAATATTTTCCGTTCTGTTTTTTCCAAAGAGCCGTTTTATCCCGGCTACTCTGTACTTGAAACGCTCAGAGAACATTTTGCCAAACGCTCCCGGGGTATTGAAGATAACGTTTCTGACGTTTTTTCAACGGAAGAACCTCTTTTTCAATGGGATGATGTTTCAGAAAAAAACATATTCTTACCGGAAATTTGCGTTTTCAGCACGATTCCGGAAGCTGAACTTGACATCGCCAGCTCCAACTGCTGTATAAAACAATACAATGCCGATACTCTTCCCCAAAAGCAGTCCTCTCTCCTGCTCTGCCGGGGAAAAGAGTTGGAAAAATTCCCCTGCTCACACTTAAAAAAGTTTCATTCAATCTATGCTTTTTTTGATAAAAATGATGCCCGATACGCAGGAAAAAACGCTGGTAAAATCCGCAGTCAAAACATTTTCTGCTTTGCGCCGCCGCAAACGGCAGCAGGACAATGGCTTGATGTATTTTCTTCCTCACGCCGCTGTATCCGCTGTGATTTTAAAGACTTCGGCAAAGCCGCCCTGCTTGAATTTTATAAAAATTCCCATCCTGTACAGCAGGACAAAATCATCAATCAGTCTTCCTGTGACGGCAAAATTATCATTACAGCCTCCGCATTATCATCGGGCGGTATGGAGCAGGTCATTTATGATATGTTCTTTTCATTTAAAAAGATGAATAAAGACGTTCTGCTTGCAGTCTTTTCTCCGCCTGAAAAAGATATCATTCTGCCGCCGGGGATAACGCCAATCATTCTTGACGGCAGTTCTCCTGAAACAGCTTTGAAAGAATTGCTGGATAAATTCCGCTGCCGTGCGGTCATTTCCCATTACTGTACCCGGGGTGCGCAGGCGGCTTTTGAATCAGGAGTTCCGTTCTTTCAAGTTATCCACAATTGTTACACCTGGTTTACGGCAAAGGAGTTGAAAGAATATACCTCATCTGACAGATTCACAACAGCTTACATTGCTGTTTCCGCAGCGGCGGCATGGTATGCGATGGAACGTATCAATCTCTCTCCCCGCAAAATGTTCATCATTGAAAATACCATAGATGCAGACAAGTTTATTCCCGACACGCAGCGCCGCACGGAACTCCGGAATATACACGGATTCAATGAAAATGATTTTGTTCTGGTTAATCCCGCAAGCTGCACACCGTCAAAAGGACAGCTTAATTTGCTTCACGCCTTTGCCGGAGCATACAAAAAATATCCCCGTTTGCGCCTTGTTCTTGCAGGAAAAGTTCAGGATAAAGCATATTACGCAAAACTGCAGCAGATTATTTCTTCAAACAATCTTGAAAATGTCATCATTCACGGAAGTTATTTTGAAAACATGTCCGACATTTACAACATGGCTGACGGCGTTGTTTTTTCAAGTTTCTGGGAAGGCTGCAGTCTTGCCGCAGCAGAGGCAATTCAAATGAAACTTCCGATTATAAGTCCCCGTTGCGGAGATATTGAACGGCAGACACAGGAAAACAATTGTGTTCTGTTTGATTTGCCGTTTACTTTAACTGATTTTTGTGCCGCAAACAGTTATAAAATGCTGAACTTGCCCGATCAGGGAATCATAAAAAATCTGCAGGAAAGTATATGCCGTCTGGTTGAAGGCAATTATCCGTCTTCAGAAACAGCACCTGAACCTCTGTCCCTGCAGGAAACATTTTGCAAATATTTGCAGATAATTGAAGCTGTCACGAAAAAAATCCGCTGATTTCCCTGCAAAAAAAGTATAATCCGGCTTTATAATTTGCATATATATTTTTTTGCGCTATATTTAGGCTGTGACATTACGAAAAAAAGGATTCAACAGGAGCAGAAATCAAGATGGACGTACAGGAAAATCAGAAAAATATTGATAATACGATAACGTTGTCCTCTGATAGTCCGCTGTGTGCCGTCACCCGCAGACAACTGGAAAAACTTGCAAGTCAATCTGAAAAAGCAGACCTCCTTGCACGGGAACTTGAAGAAAGCCGTAAACGTCTTGCGCTCCTTGAAAAACGCAATGCCCAATTGACCACGCTTGCCAATTTGATTCAGGAAACTCTGGATCAAAAAAAGGAACTGACCAGTTTCCGTGTTGCCCGTCTCATGCAAATTTTCCGCAATCCAGCTCTGATCGGCTGTTCAAACCGTCTGTCTGTTTTGTGGAAACTGCTCTCTGCCAAAACATCCGGCAAACAATTCAGCGAATATCATGTTTTTCAGGAACTTGTCGCTCTGATCAGCAATACAATATCAACTCTCCCTGAAATTGAAGAAATAAGAGAACAGCAAAGCGCACCTGATTCCCCCGATCAATCGGTACTTATTTCAATTGTTCTGCCGATTTACAACCAGGCAGATCTGGCACATGAATCCATTGATTCAGTATTGGCACAGACATACAGCAACTGGGAACTTATCATCGTCAATGACGGGTCAAAAGATAATCTTGCAGAAGTTGTCAAACCTTATCTTGCCGACAAACGTATCCATTATCTGGAACAGCGCAATCAGAAACTGCCCAAAGCTCTGAGCAACGGATTCAGTTTTGCCCGGGGAGAGCTGCTTACGTGGACAAGTGCCGACAACAACATGCATCCGCAAATGCTTTCAAAACTTGCGGCATTCCTGCGTGCCAATCCCGACAGTGCGATGGTTTATGCGGACTATGATGTTATTGACGATCAGGGCAATCCTTTTACAGAAAGCTGGTTCCGTCCGCAAAACAAACGCAATCCTGAAAGTGCTGAACTCCACCTGCCCCGCACAACGGAGCTGCTCAATATTCATCAGGATAATTTTATCGGCGCAAGTTTCATGTACCGTCAATCAACGCTGAAACTGCTGGGCGACTACGACCCGCAGTTGGGCGTAGAAGACTATGATTACTGGATGAGGATTAACTCCCTGATGAAAATTTCACATCTGGGAACGAATGAAATCCTTTACAGTTACCGGGTGCATGACAACTCTCTGAACGGTCAGGCGGCGGAATTAAAAATTCTTGAAAAAGTTCAGAATCTTATGCGGTATGAAAAACAGCGTTCACTGTTTTACAGTCAGCCGTTTGAAGTTTACAGCACTTATTCAGAAAGCGATCTGCTTTACGGCGGATTTTCTTATAATTTTCATCACGGCAGATATGAAGGA
>JAZQYS010000379.1:0-10722 GCA_045633645.1 Victivallaceae bacterium
GAATAAAGCGCGTGACCGTGCGCGGACGACCAGCTGTCAGAACAACTTGAAGAGTTTCGGCAGTGCCATTGCACTGTATTCTGATACCTATGACGGTTACGGTTTGCCGCAGAGTCAATGGAATGCTGTCAATAGATATAATCCATGGTATCAGTATGCATCGTTTTTAAGAAGATCAGTCGCCCCAAGTGTTTCTCAGGAAGCCTGGGCTCTCGGAAAGTCTATCAACGGTTGTCCCGCCCGTGAGGAAAACGGACGTTATAAGAGTTTTGTCGTTGAAAAAGATGACAGCGGGCAAAAAGAGTTTCCCATGAACGACAAATACCGCAGTTATGCCCATATTTCTCTGGTACTTGGTGATATCAGGTATAACAACACCTCTTATAAGCTTGCAAAAATGAAAAGACCGTCGTTTTATATCGGTTTTCACGACAGCGAAGCGTATATGAACAGCAACAGTTATTTCTGGAAACGTTATCCGGCGCAGGTTGAGGTGTGGTGGACTGATTTCCGCCACAATGGCAGAACGACACTTAATGCAGTGATGGTTGACGGGCATGTTCAGTCTTTCAATGATCAATCTTCCTGGTTTTTTCTCAGTGAGGGAGAGGCAATCAAGCATCATCCGTACTGGCGGCTTTATCCCGGACGGGCAAAACCGACTCCGGAGATCGGTTGGAAACCCTGATTCTTTAAAAGTATAATAAATGCATCAATAAGGAAAATCATGTCAAAAAATCACACACGTTTTACACTTATCGAACTCCTTGTCGTCATCGCGATTATCGCCATTCTGGCGGCGATGCTCATGCCCGCTTTGAATAAGGCGCGTGACCGGGCAAGAACGACCAGCTGTCAGAGTAATCTCAAGAGTTTCGGCTACGCTATCGGACTTTATGCCGATATGTATGACGGCCGCGGTTTGCCGCAGGGCAACTACAACGCAACCGGCGGTCATAACCCCTGGTATTTATATACGGCATTTTTGCGGACGACGATGGCTGCGGGAGTCAGTCAGGCGGCATGGGCACAGGGCAAATCCATCAACGGTTGTCCCTCCCGTGAAGAAAACGGCAGATTTGTCAATTTTATTGAAGAAAAAGATTATGCAAATGGCGGAAAGGTTTTACCGATGAATGACAAATACCGCAGTTATGCGCATATTGCAGGTGTTCTGGGCACGGCCAGCGGTAACTCTACAAACCCTGCCAAACCCAGGATCATTGCCAAACTGCGCCGTCCGTCATTCTTCATCGGCTTTCACGACAGCGAAGCGTATATGAGCAGTTACAGTTATGTCTGGAGACGCTATCCGGATTCGAGCAACGTTGCCAAAGCCTGGTACAGTGATTTCCGGCACAACGGCAGAACCACGCTGAACGCAGTCATGATTGACGGACATGTTGAGTCTTTTAACGATCAGAGTACCTGGTTTTGGAGCAGCGAAGCCGAAGCAGCAAAGACACATCCGTATTGGCGGGTGCGTCCCGGAGCATCCAAGTCTCCGCACAGAGAGCCTGATTGGGAAAAATAATTGTAAAATAATTGGAATATTATCATGAAAAAGTTTGTTGTACCGTTGTTGTTTGCCGGATGTTGTTTTGCCGGAGAATTATCCGTCAAAGTCGCCACCGATAAGCCCTCCGGGATTTATAAAAGCGGTGAAGTTGTTAAAGTCACTGCCGTTGCACTTGAAGACGGCAAGCCCGTTTCAGGCAGAACCGTCACCTATGATTTGATCGCCGACGGAAAATTCCGCAAACACGGCAAGTTTGTCAGCGATGCCGCCAAGCCTTTTGTCTGGAAACATAAATTATCTTACCCTGCTGCTTTGCGCGCTGATTTTACCATCCTCGATGCCAACGGCAAACGTGTGCCGTTAAAGAGAGGTTACGATCAGGTGCGTTATGCCGGCGGACGTGTCGGCGCCGTTTCCGACCCTGAAAAGATTCTCCCTGCCGGAAAACGTCCTGCGGACTTTGATGCTTTCTGGCAGAAACAGAAAGCCCGCCTTGCAAAAGTTCCCATGAAACTGCTTGAGAAAAAACCGCTTGATAAACGCATGAGTCATGCGATGAGAGCCAAGAGCCGCGCCTGGGATATCAAAGTTTCCTGCGTGGATAACGTTCCTGTTTCCGGTGTTCTTGCCATGCCCAAAAATGCAAAGGCAAAATCACACCCCGCTGTTCTGCTGGTTCCCGGAGCCGGTGTCAGCAGTATCGGCGTTTACAGCAGTACCCGCTGGAGTGAAAAAGGTGCGATCTGTCTGGATATCAACGCCCACGGTATCCCCAACTTCATGCCTGCAAAATTTTATCAGGATTTGAGCAAAAGCAAACTCAAACATTATTATTCAAAAGTTTATCCCGATAAAGAAAAACACGTTTTCGTCAATATGGCGCTGCGTATGCTCCGCGCATTGGAGTATCTCCGCAGTCTGCCTGAATGGGATGGAAAGAATCTTATTATTCGCGGCGCAAGTCAGGGCGGCTGGCACGCTATCGTCGGTTCTGCGCTTGATGATAAAGTCACCCTCTGCCTTGCCGGAGTCCCCGGATTTGCCGATTTTGACGGAGAATTTGCCTCCGTTCAGCGCATGGAAAGAATGCACTTCGGACTGGCTATCCGCAATGCCAAACGCAAAAAAGGTGCCGATATTCAGAAACTCTTAAAAGAACAGTCCTATTTTGACCCCGTGCATTTTGCCGGAAAGATCAAGTGTCCGACTTATATTTCCGTCGGATTTGTGGATTTATCCTGTCCCACGACTTCTGTTTATGCCATTTACAACAGTCTGCCCGGAAACATCAAAAAGGGTATTCAGCCTCATCCGGCAGGCGTCCATGCCACAAGTACCAACAATATCGGTGATGCCGAACTTAATAAACTTTTGAAAGGAATGAAAAAATGAAAAAGTCTCTGTTCACCTTCGCTTGTATTGCTCTTTGCAGTGCTGCTTTCTGCGCAACGGTCTCCGTTGAGTTTGATGCCCGCCACAGCAAAATTATTGCAAAAGAACACAGCGGATTGAAACCGCTTTACACGATGAAAGGTGCCGCTAAAGATTTCTATTTTGAAATGCGTGCCGACAAAGCGGCTCCGCTTGAATGGACAAGCTACACCATCAGTTTTGTTCCCTCAAAGAGCGGCAGTTACGTCATCGGACTCTCTACCTGCGGTGATACCAAAAAAGGTATGAACGACTGGATCGAATACGATAAAATCGAACTGATCAATGCCAAACTCAACAATCCCTCTTTTGAATTCAAGAGTGTCAAAGGTGATATCTGGGCATGGCGTTATTACAACAAAGAAACTCCCAAAGTCGGCAAGGATGATGCTGCTGACGGCAAAAATTATCTGGCTGTCACCCGCAACTACACCGCCCGTCAGGGAATTACTGTCACTGCCGGAAAGAAAGTGACCATCAAATTCATGGCACGTTCCGGCGGCATGACCCCCAAAGTCAAGACGCCTGCTTTCTTCTCCGATCAGGTTGCTCCCAGAGCCAAATAATCAAACGGTGTGTCTGCAATGAAAAAAATATTGACATTTCTGTTGTTTTCAGCCATCCTTTCCGGCGCATTCGCCGCAGGCGTTGCTTTGGAACTGGATGCCCGCGGCAGCAAGGTGAAACTGGAAAATCCAGAGGGACTTTCTTTCAGAAATACGTTAGGCAGCAAGACTGCCAACAGAGAGTTTTATCTTGAAGCGTACTCAAAAGAAAATGCGCCGCTTTCATGGACCGCATACAGCGTAAGTTTCACTCCGGAAAAGGGCGGTTATGTAACGCTCGGTTTGAGTGCAACTTACGTTAAAGATGCCAAAATCCATTGGATCGATTACGATAAACTTGAAATTATCAACGCCAAAATAGACAACCCCTCTTTTGAACAGTTGAGCTGGAAAAAAGAGTTTTTCCATTGGCGTTACTACACCAAACAGAGTTTTCTTGCGGACCAAAAAGATGCCGCTGACGGAAAAAATTATGTCCGTGTCAGCCGTTCTTATCCCGCCCGCCAGTCTTTTGCCGTGACTGCCGGAAAGAAAGTGACCATCAAATTCATGGCGCGTTCCGGCGGCACAACTGCCCGTCCTGCGGATAAAAATTACGGTTCCGATCAGACTGCGCCGCTTGTGAAACCTCAGAAAACGGCAGCTCCCGTTGTTTCGGATAACAGCAAACTTAATTTCCGCATTGCGTTTCGCGGGGAGCCTTTCTTCAACGTTGCCATGAGCAAAGTTTCTGTCAGCGGCAATGCGGTTACAACCCGTCCTCTGGTAAAAGGCAAGCCTACGCCGTATCATGTCTACATTTTGAGTAAAACTCAGCTTTCTGAAAAATGGCAGAAGTATTCCATCACCTTTACGCCCTCTCTCACCGGAGAGATCAATATGTATGTCGAGGGTACTCAGCGTGTCAGCAGAAACGGCAACTGGGTGTTCTTTGACAAATTTGAGGCAAAGGGAACAAAAGTTCTCAATCCCTCTTTTGAGCAGGTCTATGCCGGAACCTTTGCCCGCTGGGAGAGCAAACCCTGGAATGTCCGCAGCGATGTTGCGGGTGCGCCCGACGGCAAAAAAGTTGCGGCTGTAAGTTACGAAAGCGTCATGCGTCAGGTTATTTCTGTTGTGAAAAACCGTCCGGTAACGATCAGCTTTTATGCAAAAAAAGGCGATACGGCAAAACTTGAAAACTATGAACGCAGTGCCAAAGTTCCCAACAATTATCCTGTCAAATACTATCGTTTCTACGATAAGAAAAAAGCCAAATACCTGCCGCTTGAAAACAAAGGTGTTCCCGGAGAAGCCGTCAAACCTCTGTATCCCTGGATCAAGCTTTCCGCACCTCCTGCGGTGACGATCCAGTATCCCGTCAAGTCTGTACGTCCGGGAAAAATGCGCAAGGGAGCAATTTCCTTTGAACTGCTTGAAGAAAGCGGTATTGCCCGCAGTGTGTTCGTCAAACACGGTTTTCCGTTCAAGCGCGGAGATCTTTTCACGATTGATAAACTCTCTGTCCTGTCCCCTGCAGGAAAAGCCGTTCCCGCACAGTTCACGGCAATTTCTTTCTGGCCTGACAAATCCATTAAGTTTGTTCTCGCCGAATTCAAGGCTGATTTGAAAGCAAAAGAAAAGTCAAAATGGAGTCTTTGTGTCAACTCCGGCAAGACTGCTCCGGCACTTCCTGTTCTCAAATGCATGATGACCGGAGACGGATTTGAAGTTGATACCGGCAGACTTCAGGCAAATATCAGCAAAAACAACTTCAACTTCCTCCGCAATATCAAGGTGGATGGAAAAGTCACAGGTTCCTTTGATTCCAAGGGGCTGGTGATTGCCGATGAGCAGAAAAAACTCTATTCCTCTTCTGATGTGCCGCTTAAAAAACTCTATAATGAGTCCAACGGACCTCTGGCTGTCACTTTGCGTGCCGAGGGCGAATTTGAGAACGACATGGGACGTTTCACCTGCCGCATGACTTTCAGAGCCGGCAGCCCCGTGGTGGATTTTTCAATCCGCTATCAGAATATCAAACTCAAAACTGAGTTCAATGATATCCGCAGTCTGAAGTTTGCTTATGCGCCGAAGAAAGCGGTCAAAAAACTCCGTATGGAGAATGTAAACTGCCGCCGCATCTTTCAGCACAATGACGAGAAACTTCAGGTTGACGGCAGATACTTCAACCGCATGATGGGTGACGGCGGTTCTGCCGGAAATATCACTTATGCCCTCAAAGATACCGCTGAGCGTTATCCCAAAGCGTTCAGTGTGGCGGATGGAAAACTGAATTTTGAACTGCTGCCTGAACAGTCCGATGCAAACTTCGGAAAAGAACTGCCGTTCTACCTTAACTTTGCTTTCTGCGGCGGACTTTACCGCATGAAGTGGGGCATGGGCTTCACCGAAGATCTTAAAATCGACTTCAGCGGTAAAACCAGTCCTGCCGAACTTGCGGCAAAGAGTGTTGTCCCTGTGATTGACACCGCCTATCTTTATCAGACCCGCGTGTTCCCCGGAATCCCCAACGGCAAAAATAATCCCTTTGCCGGACTGGACGTCAAGGCGGTCGAAGCCTTTTACCGTCACAAGGCTTTGAAAGTCAAACAGCGTGAATACGGTTTCCTCAACTGGGGCGACTGGTACGGTGAACGCGGTCGCAACTGGACCAACAACGAATACGATTTCGCGCACGGTCTTTTCATGCTCTATCTGCGTACCGGCAACCGTGACGCTTTCCGCTGGGCAATGACTGCGGCAAGACATCAGGCGGATGTGGATATTGTTCACGCTTACCCCGATCCGGCCTTTGTCGGCGCAAACGTGCAGCACAGTATCGGACACACCGGACAGAGTTCTTCAAGTTCCAGTCCCGCCGTCTGGAGTACCGTTTACGGCAGCGGCAGCAGCATGGGTTGGAACGGACACACCTGGAGCGAAGGTATGACCGAAGCCTGGCTGCTCGGCGGTGATGAAATTTCAATGGAATCCGCCCTGCTGCTGGGTGAACACCTTGTGACCTTTGTTGCGCCGCAGCTTAAACGTCTTTCAACCCACGAGCGCAGTGCCGGCTGGAGTATTCCCGCATTGCTCGGCATTTACCGTGCCACCGGCAACAGAAAGTATCTCAACGCCGCCGGACTTCTGGTCGGTGTCATCCTTGATGAACAGAAATTTGAACTGGGCGGTGCCTGGCCGCACAAACTGCCGGGTGACCATGCCAACGGTTATAAAGACACCTACGGCAACTGTCCCTATCTGGTCGGTATCGTTCTTCAGGCGCTGCAGAAATACAATGAAGAGCAGCCGTCAAAAGCAGTCCAACGCTCCATCATCGCCGCTTCAAACTGGCTTTATCGCGGTCTGGATCAGAACCGTGTCGGCTGGGCCTACGGCATGAACTATGACGGAAAACGCTTCTGGCTGGCAAATCAGGGACTCAATCTCATCATCGCTCCCGGAATGATGACCGGCGGACGTCTTGCCAATGACCGCAAAATCTATGACAGCTGTCTTCTGATTATCTCCTGTTCCATGATGACCGGAGTCAGTCACGTCGGCAAAGATCTTTCCATCCGTCTGTGTATGCTTCCGGTGCTGTTTGAAGAGATGAACCGTTTCAGTCTCCGCAATCCCAAGGCGGGAAAATACAAGTTCATGCCCGAGGAACTGACCAATAAATTCGGCAAGGGACTCAATGACCGTTTCCGTATGCGCGGACCCGATAACATGGCTTTTGAAGTTGTTGCGAAAAAGCCCGCAGAAATTGAAATCTCCCGTTTTGCGGCAGGTTCCAACCCCAATACCAAACCGGAATTCAAGTTCAAAGTCATTGATAAAAACAATAAAGTCATCAGCTCAGGCAAAGGAAAGATCCGCGCCAAAGGCTCCTGGAAAGTCAAACTTCCCGCCAAAGGACGCTATATGGTTGAAATTCAGGACAGCTGCACCGGTGTCTGGGATGTTACCGGTAAAGACTGCCGTATCCGCACTGAACTGCGCAATGGTTATCTCTTTGTCAACGGGGGTATTTCAAATCAGCTCCTGATGATTCCTGCCGGAACAAAAGAGTTCACCCTTGAGTTCTTCGGAACGCACGAGGGCGGCTGCAACATCTTTTTGCTTGACCCCCGCGGTCGTGTGGCAGGCAGCGGTACTGTCGTGACCTCCGGCACGCCCCGTCTGCCCTGGTTCAAAGGTGCTGAAACTCTGCCCAAAGGTAAAATCAAAGTCAGAATTTCCAAGCCCTACAAAAAGGAGAGCGCGTGGAAAATCGTGAGCTTTGCCGGCGGCGGCGTCCGTCTTGACCTCAAAGGTGCCAAAGGACAGATTGCTCTTTCATACAAATAAAGAATTTGTTTTGATTTGAAAATACAGTCCGGTCTGAGTATATTATACGCAAACGGACTGTATTTTTTATTTAACGGTTAAAAAATGAAAATAACTCAGAATCTGCATATTCATTCTCATCACTCCTGCGACAGCGGCTGTGCGAAACTGCAGGATATCAAAAGCGATCATGACGCACTGGGAATACTGCATTACGCTGTGACAGACCACTTGCACTCGCAGTATAATATTTCAGATATTGAAAGTTGCCGTCATGATTTTCTCGGCTGGAACTTCTCTTCAAATTTTCATTTCGGCATAGAAGTTTCTCTCATTGCCTGTTGGGAACGCGACCGCATTGCTGCCGGTGATTTTGTGGCAAAGGGAGATGTTCCGATTTACGGTTTCCGCGACGATAAGCGTCCCTTTGACGGAAATATGTGCATTGATTTAACTGAAAATGACATCCGCAAATACGGGTTGGAATTCGTCGTCGGCGGTATCCATTGGCCGCTGGGGTATCCTGATACCCGCAGCGGCGTGATCGACAATTATTTTCAGCAGGAGATGTTTCTGGCAGCGCATCCGCTTGTCAACGTTATAGCTCATCCGTGGGACTCCATTTCTCTTGCCGCCGGTGATTGGTTTCTGCACCGCGACAGAAAAGCGGATTGGACCATCTATAACGAGATTCCGCAGGAAATGAACGATGTTTTGGGACGTGCCATTCTCGAAAACGGCAAATTGGCAGAAATCAACCTGCCGTGCGTTCTTAAAGTGCCGGAATATGTGACCCGTTTTTATATGCAGTGTTTCAGTAAGTGGCGCGACAGCGGTGTTAAGTTCACCATCGGCAGCGACCAGCACAGCGCCCATCCGGATACGGAACTTTTTTCAAAAATGGAAGTTCTGCTGGATGAATACGGCTTTACCGAAAACGATTTTGCCTTACCTTTTGAAGTAAAATAAAGGATTTAATAAATGATCAATACTTTTTTCAGAAATGTTATTTCCCAGCCTGCTTTGAAATGCTGTTTCGGCATCAAGGTTGACGGCGTTGAGTTGACGCCTTCATCTTTCAGTTCAACGGCAGAGGGGGAGCGTCTGCATATTACGCTCAAATATTCTAATCAGATCACCGAAGAGATTTTCATTGCCCGCAATGCCTGGAACTCCTGTACCGCAGTCCGCCGTCTCCGGAACAGCGGAGACAAAGTTTTGAACCTCAATGAGATTTTCTTCCGCCTTGAGGGTGTTACTTTCGGAAACGATCCCAAAGATGACTATTTCTATCATCTTGAAAACCCCCGTATGTATGCGCGTTACTGTATCGGCGTGGATGAGGATCATTTTCAGCTCTGCCGTGACAGCGGTTTTGATCCTGTTTCCGGAAACCGCTGGAGCGATCCCGGAACCATCCACAAGCGCGTGGGACGTTCTCCTTATCAGCCTTTCCCGGCGATTCTGCTTTCAAACAAAAAATCGTCAGACGGACTTGTTCACGGAACACTTTCTCAGAAGGTTTTCTACCACTGTTACGAACTTGACCACGATGACAAGGGCAGAAACACCGTCGGTATTTTCTCCGCGTTCAAAGCCATTGACTACCGCGAACTTGCTCCGGGGGAGATGTTGACCGATGAATGGTATCTCGGTACGACCGGAGAGGCGGAAAATATCCAGAAAATTTTCTCTGATTACAGTGCCGTTCTGCGCAAAAAACTTCAGGCGAATTACGGCAAAACAGATATCAACCGTTACAGCATGGTCTGGGGGTCCTGGAATGATGGAATTTTCCGCAACATCCACGCCGATCAGCTGCTGAAAACCGCAAAATACATCAAAGAAAACTTTCCCACCGTTGAGTGGATGCAAATCGACGACGGTTATGCTGCCTGGGCGGGTAAACTTGAACGCGCGCACGGTCTCGGCATGGGATACGAAGGTGCCGCCGGAATTGATTTTGAAAAATTCCCGGAGGGCATGACGGCATTTTACGATAAAGTCCGTGAAATCGGACTGCGTCCTGCAATCTGGGTCGGCGGTTTGTGTCCCCGTGAAACGCCCGTGTTTCAGGATCATCCGGAGTGGTTTGCCGATTACGGCGTGCGAATCAGACACTCTTCTCCGCTGGATGTGAGCAAACCCGAAGCCCGTGATTTTATGGAGCGCGCGCTGGATGTTCTTCTGACTGAATTCGGCTGCGAGGGTATGAAACATGACTTCTGGAGTTATGCGTTTGAAGAAGGCAGTCCGCTGCTTTCGGGACACAAAAAATCCGGATACGAATACCGCCGCTGGTGGCTTCAGAGTATCCGCAAACGCCTTGCGGAGGACGGATATCTGCAGACCGGCTGCGATATTGTGATGAACAATCCTTTCCTCGGAGAGTACTTCACCAACTACCGTTACGGTATTGATATCGGTCACGGTACCTGGGAAAATGTCAAAATCACGTTCCTGTGGGGCGCGGCGTGTTTCGCCACACATACGGGCGACTTGTTCGTGCCGAACAGTGACTCCGTGGGCGTCTTCCCCGGCCTGACCGATGATGAGGCTCTTTTCTGTATCAATTACTGTCTGGCAACGGGTTCCATGGTGGAAATTTCCGGATTTCTGGATACCTACGACGGCAATCCCCGCATGAAGTATCTGCGTAAAGCCGTCTGCTGTCCCAATAACGGACAGGAAATTTTCCTTGCCGGAATTGATTACCGCAACGGCGATGAGGCTCCGGATAAATTCTTCTTCAAGGGCCCCTACTTCTCTCTGGAGCGCGGTAACGCCAATCTGCCGCTGCGCACGATCGGATTCTTCAACCTTGAAGATGATGCAAGAAAGCTCACCGTGACCACAGAAGAACTTGAACTTCCTGCCGGAAAGTATCTTGCC
>JAZQYS010000380.1:0-2279 GCA_045633645.1 Victivallaceae bacterium
ATTCCGATGGAAGAAAAATATCTCAGAACTTTTAACATAAAAGCAAAATCCAACATCGTTATCGGTTACTGATATGCGCTGTTCCCGCCAGGGACGAGGGTATCGGAGGGCTTATTGCAAGCCCTGTTCCTGAACGAAAAAACTTTTTTCTTTTCTCTGTTGACGGGATGTCAGCAAATACTCTTCCAACTCCCAGTCCCAACTGGCGGGTAACTTTTTACGTTTACGGTAAACGTATTCCAGAGGAAAATAATCAACAGGCATATCGCCGTCATTGTTTTCAGCAAACGGGTCTGCGCCGTTTCTGATGAGAAATTTAATCAGATCATCATCTTGTCCGGATTCGTCCCGGGCTGCCAGGTGCAAAAGAGTATCTCCATTCTTGTTTTTTTTACTCACTTCAAATCCGAAAGTTAAAACCAGATTGCGGATTGTTGTATATTCCGCAGGCGCATGCATCAGAAGATCATTCCTGTCAAAATCGCGGGCAAAAAGATCTGCTCCGTATTTTGCCAGTTGGGTGAGTTCAGTCCAAGACCGGGTGTGATACATCGCAACGGTTTTGCCTGTGCGGTCAAATGCATTGACACAGGCGCCTGACTCCAGTAGAAAAGTCAGATTTCTGCCATGAGCCAACATCAGCGGTGTGATACCATGTTGGTCCGAGGCATGAATATCTGCGCCGTTTTCAACGAGACAACGAACTGTTTTTTCCAGTTGTTCACAAGGTTTCCTGATTCCCGGTTCGTAATATTTCATGTTGTTGAAATGCTTAAAAGCAAAGAGCAGGGGCGTTGTACCCTGTTTGTCAGAATGAAACACCGATATTCCGGATGAAAGCAGAAATTTAATACAATTTATATCATTTTTTTCAATGGCATAATAAAGTGCAGTTCTGCCTTGATTGTCCTGAGCATTTATATCCAAACCGTAACGCAGCAGCAGTTGAGAGAGTTCCTTGAAGGACTCTTCACTGCAACTGTTCCTGATGGCTGTCATCAGCAATGTTTCATCTTCCCGGCTTTTGCCGGATATATCCGCTCCGTGTTCAAGAAGATACGCTGCAATATCCGGACGTCCGCTTTGGACTGACAGAAAAAGAGGTGTGCGCCCGAATCTGTCTGCCGCATTTATATCAAGTTTCAATTCCTCAATGAGGTAACAGAGCGTTTCCATTTTCGTTGCCTGGTGGATTGCCCTTGTCAGGGCCGATGCGCCGTTTCGGGTCGCGATAAACGGATCGGCACCGTGGGCAATGAGATATTTCATCATGGGCAGATCTCCGCGCAGTGCGGCGGCTGTAAAAGGTGTGTTGCCGCTTCCTGAAACAAAATTTATATCTGCGCCGGCTGCGAGATCTTCTTCTACTCTGTTGATATACCCGCATTCCGCATGATGAATGAGATCAAAATTGAATTCACGAATCGTTTTTTCCCTGCTGGCGTTGCTGTTGCTGCTTTCAATATAAAGTTCCGGTCCGTTTTTGTCCGGAACGATTTGCAGTTTGACCCATAAGCCGGACGATTTTTTTTCAGGAATAGAACCGGTTGAGGACGTTTCCGGTATCCGTCCCCAGGGAACACCGTTTTCTCTGATATCTTCTGCTACGCCGTGTGATGTTTCTTTGATGTCAGTAGAAGATGCGGATATGATTCTGTCAAGTCTGAAAGTCCGTTGCTCATGCCGGACAAAACAGTATGCTGCGATATACCAATTTTCTGAAGAACGGAACAATACTTCAGGGAGAATATTTCTTTTTGTACTTTTTTCCGGCGAATCATACTCTATTTCAACTTGTGTTTCATTGATAAGTCCTGTCCTGAGAGTTGAAAATATTTCCGAAGGAAGACCGGAGATTTGCTCCGGGATTTCCGAGTCTTTAAAGTAAAATATTTCATCCGGCATATTCAACCCTTTTGATTTATTAAAAAACTTCAATATCTGCGGGGAAAATGCCCTGTAATCGAAAAATTTTTTTCAATATGTGATTTTCAACAGAAATTGATTGCATCCGTGCTTAAATTACATTGCGGCACAGAAAAAGTCAAGAACACAGGCGCAGGAAATATTCGGGAAAATCGTGCATTCAGTGTATATGTTGCTGTCAAATTGAGGATTTTTTTGCTGCAGTCTGCCGGAGGATACTTGCTGCCTCTCATAACATGAGGAATAACTGCGGATTTTTTTTACTTGCAACTTGAAAGAAAGGAGTTTTGACGTTACATTAATAAAATGTAATATTCTTGTTAATTAACATATATGGGGGATTTTTGAAAAAT
>JAZQYS010000381.1:0-3187 GCA_045633645.1 Victivallaceae bacterium
AAGATACTCTTTGGGCGTACAGCCGAATGCGTTGCAGACCATGCGGTACAGGGTGACACGCGAAATGCCCATCTGTTCGGCGATCTGCTCAACGCAGCAGGCGGAGTCCGAAAACTCAAACTCCACCAGACGGCAGAATTCTTCAATAGGCTTTGTCGCCGGAACGGCATCTTTTTTTGACAGCGCAAGATGGATGATCTCCAGCACCGTATGGGATGCCTGATACTGCATGAATGAAGAAATGTACCCAAGTTCACTGATCAAACGCTGAAAAAGAGCTTTGGGCGGTTCTCCCACATAAAAGGGTTCACGGGTCAGGCGGTAGTGACGGATAAGTTCCTCCGGATGTCCGTCTATGGTCAGCCAGTAATACCGTGCCTCCTTACTGCAGACCTGCTGACAATGCAGATCTCCGGGAAAGAGAAACATCGCAGTTCCGGGCGTCAGCAGCACACGGCGGTTTTCTGATAAAAGCGGAAATTGAAAAGTTCCGGAGCCGCACCAGAAAAACTCCAGATAATCCGGCGTTTTTTCAGGCTGGGTCCAGCCGTTTTCAAGGTGAAGCATGCCCGCAGATCTTGCGCCTGCATACAGCGGAACTGACGGGCGAGCGCTCAACCGGAAAGCAATTTCACGGTCAATAATGCCGACGGTATTATCCATGAAACAAAATTATCCTTTTAGAACATTTCTTATCATTGCAAAGTCGTGTGATACAAGGTATAATATATAACAGACAACAACCGTTTTCAAGCAACAAAGATATTTTTAAGAAAATTCAGAGAGGGTCTGAAGCATGGCAGACAGATTTTCAACCGTCAGCAGAAGCATTTTTACACAATTCTGTTTTTTGATACTTTCAGTTCTTTTCACCTTTTCCCTGGTCTGCGCAGCGGGAGATTTCCCCGTCGTCGTTAACGGAAAAATCGTTGCCGGACTTTCTCCTGAACCGCTGGGAGGTCCTGAACTTGAAGCGATGAAAGTTCTTGAAAAATATCTTTATCTGGCAACGGACGACGTACCTGAAATGACAGAAAAAGGCCGGCGGATCGTCCTTAAAATCGAAAAGGGAAAAATGGATATCGAAGGTTTCCGCTTTTCATTTCCCTCAAAAGATGTCATGGTCATCTCAGGCGGCAGTCCGAACGGATTGAAATACGGTGTGCTGGAGTTCTGCGAAAAATATCTGGGTATCCGTTTTCTCTTTGCCGCGCCGATCGGAACACACATTCCCAAAGTCCGGAATCTGACCATCCCCCGCAAAGAATTCAGTGATGCTCCAAAATATCTGACCCGTTCTCTTTACTCGAATTACCATATCACCCGCAAGCCTTATCATGATTATTTTCCGCTGCTGAAAAGCGCTCTGCCCTACCGCATTGAGATCGGACACAACCTCTATAAGATGTTCGCTGTTGAAAAATACGGCAAGACCCATCCTGAATTTTATCCGGTGATTGACGGCAAACGTTATATTCCCCGGCGTCCCTATCTGACTGTTCACTGGCAGCCCTGCATGACCAATCCCGGCGTGATCGCCGAAGCGATCCGCATGATCTGCGACGCCTTTGCCGCCAATCCCGATTTGCGGGTGTGGAACCTCGGACAGACTGACGGAAACGGCTGGTGCGAATGTGACAACTGCCGCAAGTTCTTTCCGGATCCGGATGTTGCCAATCCTTTCGGACATAAAAACCGCTCTCTGCTGTATGTCAACTTCTGCAACAAAATTGCTGAAGGCGTGGCAAAAAAGTATCCCGATGCCAAAATTTCAATGTTCGCATACGGCTACACTCATTTTGCCCCCGAAGGGGTGAAACTGCATCCGTCATTGGTTCCGATCGTCACTTATGACAGAGCCAACTACCTTGATCCTGAGCGCAAGAAAAAGGATCTGGAACATCAGAAGTCCTGGCAGAAGATCGCAACAGAGATCTGCTGGTATGATTACATTTACTCAAATTCCTTTGCTCTGCCCCGTATGCTCTGCCATCACATAGCTCAGCGTCTGCGCGAAGGATATAAAATGGGTGTCCGTCACTTCAACGGAGAATATTTCCCGCTGGGCATTACCGGTGTCGGACATGAAAAAATCGTGTGCGACGGTCCCTTTGCCTATGTCACGTTCAAACTGCTTTGGAATCCCTTTCAGGACGAAAACAAAATCCTTGATGACTGGTACCGCTCCGCTGTGGGTGATAAAGCCGCACCGTATCTGCGGAACTATTTTGAAGATATTGAAAAATACTGGACTGAAAAAGTTCCGCATACCGCCTGGTTCAAACGTTGTTCCAGGCTTTACCATGTCATGACATGGCACGAATATCTTGACGCCCTGCCGGAAGGATTTCTGGAACGCTGTGAAAAAAATCTGCTCCGCTGCCGGGACCTTGCACCTGACGGGGTTTTCAAAAAACGTGCAGAATACTTTCTCAAGGGATTTTACAGCCGCAAAGACAGGATCGATTACGTTCACCGTAATGCCCGCGCCCGCAAACTGCCGGTCAAAAATTTCAGGCACACTGTTTTTACCGATGATTTCAACAAAGGTATCGGTGCATGGCAGACTTTCCAGCGCCGCAATCTGCCGGGAAAAATCGCAGATTTCACGCCGGACGGCGGTAAAAACAATACCGGTGCGCTGGTTCATCCGAACAGGAACGGTAATGACAGTATCGTGGAAAAATACTTTACCGTCACAAAAGCGGCGGACTTCCGTCTGACCGTGGATTACCGCTGTGAGGGATCAGAAAAAAAGGTCAACCCCTTTATTTCCGCTGAATGGTGCGATAAAGAGGGAAATATCCTTGATTCAGCTTATTACAGTGACCGCCACGGCAAATACAGTTCAAAGTGGTCAAGAATGGGACATCAATTTACTTACGGCGGCAAACTCCCCGCCAGACTGCGTATCCGTTTGAACTGCTGGAACAGTAAAACCGGAAGAGTGATCGTTGATAATGTCGTTCTTCAGTCAACAGAAAAAGATGTTCTCAAGCCTGAAAAGAAAAATTCAAAATAACTCCATAGAAGTTCTGAGGGAACAAAAAATGACTCAAAAAAACAAACAGGGATTGGCAGGATTTCTCCTCTGTTTTTTCCTCTGTCTGTCAAGTGTCTGCGCTGCCGGTTTCCCCGTTGTTTCCAACGGCAAAATCGTTGCCGGACTCTGCCCTGATCCGATGGC
>JAZQYS010000382.1:0-5814 GCA_045633645.1 Victivallaceae bacterium
GGGATCACAAACGGTTTTGATGATACAAAACTGAAAGTTTTAAAGTATGCTGACTGAAATGGTTTTATAAAATGTTGTCACCTGAACAGATTTTGTTTCTGGAAAAGATGCAGTCCAGTTTCAATCCGGCTGTTTTTGCCGGAAGTGATGGTTTGTCTCCTGAAAAACTGAATTTGAAAATCCGGGAAGTCTATGATGCCGGAGAAAGGGAGGGCATTCCGTTCCCCGTCACCCGTGCGCGGATGGTTGCTGCTTTTTTAGAAAATGTGCGGATTGCTGTCAATGATTTTGATCCGTTTGCTGCGGTCGTTGAACGGCGGACTTTAAGTTCCGGTCCCAAAAGTGAAATATTGCTCATTCAACAGGAACGCAAAGCGTTTTATGCAAAACTTTCTCTGGGAGAAGCTGTATCCGCTTCTGAGGCTGTGAAAACAGGGGTTTACCGCAGCCGTTTGGATTTAAGTCATACTTCCCCCGACTGGGATAATGTTTTGACTCTGGGGGTCCCGGGACTCCTGAAACGCGCTGAAGATAATTTCAGAAAAAATCCGTCGCCCTTTGCGGAATCCGTTTGCATTGTATACGAGGCATTCAGGCAGTTCCTGTTGCGTTACGGTTCTTTTGCTGAAAAACAGGGCAGACATGATTTGAGTGAAATGCTTTTCTTTCTTGCCGATCATGCGCCCGGAACTTTACATCAGGCTCTGGAGTTATCTCTGCTTTACCGTGAAGTGCAGGAAATTGAGGGAGAATGGGTTCGTTCAATGGGAATCTTTGACCGAATGTTCCGTCCGTTTTACGAAGCTGATCTTGCCGCTGCACGATTGACTCAAGAGAGCGCCCGGGTACTTGTCTGTGCTTATTTTTCCCGCTTTTTTGTTCAGTCCGGTGGATTGGATAACGGCACACCGTTCTGTTTCGGCGGCGGTCTTCCTGATGAAGGTGAGGGAATCAAAGACGGATGCTGTGAACTTACTGAAATCGCATGGCAGGCATTCCGTGATCTCGGACGTACAGATCCGAAGTTTTCTCTGCGGGTCAATCCGGAAACTCCGGAAAATATGCTGCGTTTTGCCGCAGAGTGTATACAGGAAGGCAAAACGTCAATGGTGTTTGCTAATGAAAAAGCGGCGGAAAAAATGTTTCTGCGTCACGGTAAAATTCCCGCTGATCTTTTCAATTTTTTGCCGGTCGGGTGTTATGAACCGGTTATTATGGGGAAGGAGTTGTCCTGTACCATGACCGTTTTGTTCAATTTTGCCGGTTTGTTTGAAGAGTTGTTCAATGATAACACATTTGCGCCTGTTTGTTTTGAAGATGTTCTGCAAAAATATCTTGCATTGCAGAAAAAGTATTTGGCTGAAGCTATGACAAAAGCCGATGCTCTTGAAAAAGACTGGAAAGACGTGCAGCCTTCTCCGTTACTTTCTGGTACAATGGATGACTGCATGGAACGGAATTTGGATGTCTCCTGTTACGGCACACGTTATTCGACAAGCGGCGTGATGTGTGCCGGACTCGGAACTGCTGCCGATTCTCTGGAAGCAATCCGCCAGCTGGTCTTTGTGGAACATAAAATTTCATTCCCTGAATTAGGGGAATTATTGAATCAAAATTGGATGAATCAGGAGCAGTTGCGTCTTTATGCCGTCAAACGTGTCCCCAAATGGGGAAACGGCAGAGAATCGGTTGATTCTCTTGCTGAGATCATTGCTCATTCAGCAGGAGAACAAATTAAAGGTACGCCAAATGTCAAAGGCGGACATTATCAGATGGGACTCTGGTCAATCGACTGGTGTTATATTTTCGGCAGAGAAACCGGGGCAACCCCGGACGGCAGAAGGAGCGGTGATCCGCTTGCCCGCAACAGCGGCAGCACGACAGCCTGCGACAAAGAGGGCATTGCCGGATTGATTGACAGTGTGTCAAAATTGGATCACTCTTTTTTTGCGGATGGAGCCGTTCTGGATTTGATGTTATCTCCGCATTCCGTGACAGGAACAGCCGGAATTGAATTGATTGTCCGTTTGATCCGCACCTTTTTTGCCCGCGGCGGCTTGTTTCTGCAATTTAATATGCTTTCTCCGGAGACACTCCGTGCAGCGCAGCAGAACCCACAGAAATACAGCAATCTGCAAATTCGTCTCTGCGGTTGGAATGTCCGGTTCATTGATCTTGCACCGCATATTCAGGAAACATTTATTGCAGAAGCAGAAAACGGAGCTGAAAATTGAAAAATTTACAAATACCGATCGTTTCAATCCGCCGTCTGACGATACATGACGGTCCGGGTATCCGGGATACTGTTTTTGTCAAAGGTTGTCCGCTGCATTGTATCTGGTGTCATAATCCAGAATCTGTTTCTGCCCATCCGCAGCTGCTTTATCATGAAATGCTTTGTTCAAATTGCGGGGAGTGTGTCAGACACTGCCCTCAGAATGTACATTCTTTTGATATCAACGGAAAACACCTCCTGGCACGGGCAAAATGTCTTTCCTGTGGAAAATGTGCTGAAAACTGTCTGAGTGATGCGCTTGAACTTTGCGGAAAAATGATGTCTGTTGACGATGTTTTAAGCTGCGTGCTTCGTGACCGGGACTTTTTTACTCCGGAGGGAGGTGTAACAGTTTCCGGAGGAGAGCCTGCGCTGTATCCTGAATTTGTTTCAACATTATTCAAATGTCTGAAAGAAAACGGTATTCATACTGCATTGGATACCTGCGGAGCTGTTGATTTTGAAAATTTCAAAGAGATTCTTCCTTATACAGATCTGGTTCTTTTTGACTTGAAAGGGATGGATGTCAAAAGGCACAGGGAGCATACCGGAAAAGACAATCTGCAAATCCATGACAATCTGAAAAAAATCAGTGCTTATGGAACAAGTGTTGAAATCCGTATGCCGATTATTCCGGGATTCAATGATTTTGCAGAGGATATTGAAGCTTCGGGTGTTTTACTTTCTCAAATCGACTCTTTATGCAGGGTTCAGCTGCTTGCTTATCACGATAAGGCAAAAAATAAATATGCTGTTGCGGGTATGAATGATACATTGCCGCAGACGGCTTTTCCGGATATTGCCCGGTTAAAAGAAACAGCCGATGTGCTGTTGAAATATCTGCCTGAAAATGTTTCAGTCAAGTTTGAGTAACTGAGGTATAAAAACTGTTACTTGACCAGTGAAACTTACTTTTTTGCATTTGCAATTAGATAAACAACACTTATATTATTTCACGTGAACTTGTATTTTTACAAATAAAAGGTTTTTCAGCTATGTCAAAAATTGACCTTGCAGGTGTCTGGTCTTTAACCTGCGATAAAGAAAACTTTTCTCCCATACCGGCCCGGATTCCCGGAGAGAACTGTTCTGCGCTGATTGAGGCAGGAATTGTTCCGGATCCTTACATCGGCGTTAATGAAAATGATATCCAGTGGGTGCGGAATTTCAACTGGACTTGGACCCGCAACTTTGAGGCGGATGCCGATTTTCTGAAACAGAAACGTATCTGGCTTGAAATAGACTCCCTGGATACTGTCGGAGAGGTCTTTATCAATGAAAAGAAAGTTCTTTACAGCCGGAATATGTTTCTGCGTATCCGGAAGGATGTGAAATCGTTTCTGCGTGAGGGAACAAACAGTATCAGAATTGTCATCACAGCCGTTGAAAAATACGCTGAAGCAGAAGAGGAAAAACTCTCTTTTAAAATCGGCTGTAAAACCAATTACTGGCGCAAAATTCCGAATCTCAACCTCGTCCGCAAAGTCCAGTGTCACGGCGGCTGGGATTGGGGACCGTGTATCCCCGTCAGCGGTATTTACGGAAATATCGGACTTTACGGTTCAAACGGCGTTCAAATCGAACACGTTTATACAGGACAGGAACATAGTCCGAACTTATGCCTATTGAATGTTACAGCAGAAATCAATTCGGACTTTGATGGAGTTCAGGACATTGTTTTCAGCTTTGACGGTACTGTGAAAAAAGTTGCTGCCAATCTCAACTCGGGGTTGAATAAAATTGAAACGTTCTTTGAAATAAAAAATCCAAAGTTGTGGTATCCTGCAGGTTACGGCGAACAGCCGTTGTATGATTTGAGCGTTGATGTTGACAGGTGTACCGTTCAGAAAAAGATCGGTTTGCGCGACTTGAAAACAGTCAGTCATCCCGATGAACACGGCGTATGTCTTTATTTTGAAGTCAATGGAATCGCCGTTTTTGCCAAGGGGGCGGATTGGATTCCCATGGATGCCCGTCCGCAGACTTATTCGCAAGAACGTTACGATAAACTGCTCTCTGACGTGATTGCCGCCAATATGAACACTCTGCGGATCTGGGGCGGCGGACTTTATGAAAGTGATGACTTTTATGCCTTGTGCGATGAAAAAGGCATTCTGCTTTGGCACGATTGCATGTTTGCCTGCGCACATTATCCGTCAACAGAGGATTTTCTTGCGCTGGTTTCTGCGGAACTTGATTACCAGATCAAACGTCTGCGCGATCATGCCTGCATTGCCCTGTGGTGCGGAGACAATGAGTGCGGCGGCTTTTTAAGATGTATCGGTCAGAAAGAACTGCCCTGGGTGTTGAATTATGACCGTTTCAATCAGGCGGTCGGAAAAGCCGTCAAGGCGGCTGATGACACGCGCGTTTTCTGGCCGACAAGTCCCTGTAACAGTCAGGAGGATATCAGCGGCTGGGATAACGATTTGCAGGGCGATATGCACTACTGGAAAGTTTGGCATTCCGGGGCCGACATGGAGGCTTATTACGCCATCACCCCGCGTTTCTGTTCCGAGTTCGGCTTTCAGGCATTCCCCGCACAGAATACCGTGGACTTTTTTACGCAGGGCAAGCAGCGCAATGTGACTTCTCCTTTGATGGAACACCACCAGCGCAATGCGGCGGGAAACTCCAAAATCGTTGAGATGTTCACCCGTTACTTCCGTTTTCCCGCAACTTTTGAAGATTTCATTTATTTGAGTCAGGTTCAGCAGGCACTTGCAATGAAAAGCGGTGTTGAGTTCTGGCGCACCCTGAAGCCGATTTGTATGGGAACGATTTACTGGCAGCTTAATGATAACTGGCCCGTCGCGTCGTGGTCAAGTCTGGATTACTTCGGCAACTGGAAACAACTGCATTATCACGCTAAAAGGTTCTATGCCCCCGTTTTGGTGACGGCTATCCGCAAAACGCCAGATACTGTTGAAGTGCGTGCTTCAAGTGATTCCGGAGAATTTGTCTGCGGAAACATCATTCTGTCTCTTTATAAAGTTACCGGAGAACTTGTTTCTCAAAGAAAGATTGCCGTTGACCTTGCGCCGTATTCGGCGGCGGTATTGGAGATATTTCCGCTTGAAGAGTTGACATCCACTCCTGCAGAGGACTTTCTCTATCTTGAGTTCGATAACGGTACTTTCAGTTGCACCAATGAGTGTTTCCTTGCCCGGTATAAAGAGTATCAGCTGCCGGAAGTGCAGATTCAGCATGAAATCTCACAGGGAGAAGATGGCAAAATGTATCTGAAACTTGCTTCAGATAAGCCCGCTTTTTACGTTTTTGCAGAATTTAAGGGAGTAAAGGCTGAGTTTTCAGATAACAGTTTTACGCTTCTTCCGGGAAAACCTCGATCGCTTACTATTGAAACCGATGGTGAGTTTACCGTTGAGAACCTTGAAAATGCACTTGTCATCCGGCACTTGCGCGCATCTTACGAGGAGTAATATTGTGGATAAAAGTATTGAACGCCGATGGTCCGGACGCTGGATCAGTGCCGGGAAAGTGATGGTTGCTCCGGGGGAAGTTGTTTATTCAGCACC
>JAZQYS010000383.1:0-6991 GCA_045633645.1 Victivallaceae bacterium
TCCCGGATCGCTTCGACATTCACCAAACAGGCGTTGACATCCGGATTTTTCCCGAACAAAACCCAGTAATTCCAAATCTGCACACTTCCGAGAGAACTCCACTTCTGCAGACTTTCAAAAGTACGGCTGTTGGATGGTTCTTTCAAACTCCGCATGGTATCAAATCCGGTTCCCCAACGGCTGGGAGACAGACGGACCGTCACATTTTCACGGGGGGCAATTCCCCGGACAGGCGCAGGTTCATAGTTCAGATAAGCAGAAGTCTGTACCCGGATATCCGGATAAACTTTCCCAACTTTTTCCGCAACAAAGTTGACAAACTCCAGCATTCCGCCGGATTCAGCACCGTATTTCTTCAATCTTTCGCGACATTCGGAACAGTGACAGATGTCTTTTATATCATTGACAGACAGATTGTAAAGACGCGGATAATTTTCCGGATCATCCCGACGGTCGCGACGAATGAAATCCAGCATTTGTTCCGCAAATTTTTCACGGGCAAAGGAAGAGGAAAAACAGACCTGTCCCGGACCAAAAACATCTTTCGGACGCACCCGTTTGCCAACCCGGTTCAAAGAATACCCCTGCTCCATACCCGTTTCCGACCAATATTTGATATAATGATATAAGGTGTTGATCGTCGCCGGACGACCGAGCACAGGATAATGTCCGATTTTTTTCTGTATATGCGATTCAAGTTTCACACCGAGAAAAATATTCTCCCGGCTGCGCGAACGGAAAGCCATACTCCGCCAGCGATCTTTGCCGTACCAGGTGTACATTCCCCGATAACGAAAATGGGGCTTTCCCCGCAAGTCGATTTTTTCGGGCAGAGAAAACTTTTTCTGCCGGGGGATATGGGTATAAAGTTCATCCAGCCAGAGGATACCAAAAAAACGTTCCAGAAATTCGTATGCACCAAAAAGTGCGCCGCGCGGCATACCGCCTGCAATGACAATACCATCAGAATAACGCCTGATCAGCCACTCTTCCGGAGCAAAGCCGTCAATCCGGATTTTTTTCTTTGCTGCGAAAGCTGTCCGTCCGACAAAGATACCGGATGGATGCGGTTTACCGGGTTGCTCAACAGTACATGAAATTCGGCTGCCGGATATTTTGCTCAAATATCCGGCGATTTCAGTTGCTGCATATTTTTCTGTTTCGGACGCATTTTCAGAATAAAAAACCTGAGGGATTTTTGCATGTTCCGAACGTTTACGGACAGCATCTTCTTTGACCAGCACGATTCTATCCAGCATGACGGCATTGGGCTTTTTTGAATTTTTCACATAAGCCGGTCCGGTGATTTTCACAGAAATCCACACGACCCATTCATTGAATTTTTCCACACCGTCAACATTAGTCCACACGCTTCTTAAATTGGCTTGCCGCCGCCAGAACCATGACCAGAGAAAGGATTGTTTGCCGAAGTCAAACTTGCCGATTTTGTACCAGTGGTATTTTTCATCCTGCGGAATATCGGTGATGTGCATGGAAATACCCTTGCGTTTTTCGTGATCATAAACCCCGAAAGAGGTCGGATAATTTTTTCCCGCCTGTTTTTTCAAAACATGTCTTTTATCAGCACCTTCATCATCCGGAGAACGCATCGCTTTGCCAAGCGGCGAATCAGGATCGTCTGTGACTTTTCCGAAAACAGGCCAAGCGAATTGGCGGATCTTATCAGAGGAAATATGTTTGAATTTTTCAGGGATATCCAATTGCAGAGTCAGGCGTTCCAGTTCTTTATCCAACGCCTTTGTCAGAGCAGGAATGTCTTTCGGAGAAGCGTATGCCTTGATCTGCCCATTACGGCAGCGGAAGTATTCATCTGCAAGTTGTTTTTTCGGAACTTGAGTTTTTCCATTGAGCAGCATGACTGCCAGCGGCGCAATCATTTCTTTTTCGACCCGCAGACGGTACGGACTGCCGGGCGCAGTCATTTTCAGAGCGTTTTTCAGAATACTGTAACATCGGTTCAAAAACGCCGGAGTCTGATATTCCCGGACCGGATTGACAACGTAATACAACGGTTCTTTTTCTTTTTTGATTGCCTGACGAACCAAATTTAAAAACTCCGTCATCGGCTTTTCCGCCGGACCGTAATGATTTTTCATAAAGTCAGCAATCAGAAGTTCTTCATTTTGTGACGGATCTTCCATCAGCTTGGCACCGAGCCAAATCTGCAAATCATAAAAATTCGGACTGTTACCCAGAAAATCGACTTCAGCTTCAGTGAAAAAATCCTCTATTTCCAGCTGCTTGAAGTACCGCAGATCCCCCGGTATCGCATCAATCATCGTCTCAATCCGGGGTGGCACAAAAAACAGATTCCCATGCGCCATGTTCCAATAATCCCAAATGGCAAGTCTTACTCCGGCATTTTTCCAATCTTCAATGAGTTTTTTGCGCTGAGCATTGTACGGATGAGTCAGCGGACGATAGCAGTCACTGCGGGTGTAAAGGTCACAAAGCTGAACAATGATATTTTTTTCAGGACGAATCGTTGCAGGCAGTTTTTCACCGGAAATATACGCCAGAGTACTGATGAGAACATCCGGATATTTCGGTGCAATTTTGCGTGCGATCCGGTTGAGAAAAGTAAACAACAGCGCGGAATCAGAACCTTCCTTTTCCTTCAATTCCCGGCACGGTGGGCAGAGACAAAGAAAATTCGTCGTATCCAACTGACTGATGCCGTAAATATTACGCAATTGACCTGGAGATAAATTTTTTCTGTCGGCAAGGATGAAAGACTCCAGTTTTTCAGCAGCAATATCTGCCACTGCCGGATTGGTAAAACACAACTGTCCGCCGATTCTGTTTTTGCCGTGATAGCGTTCACCTTTTTCATTCATGGAAAAATACTCCGGATGCGTACGAAAATATTTTTCAGGCGGCACAAAGTCATACAAATTATGAGCAATGGTCCGTACCATGGCAGGACGGTGCATCGAAGTATAAGTATTCAGACGGTTCCGCCGGGTAAATTTCCGGTAAGCCTTTTTGTTTTCAGATGACAACCTCCCCGTCGGTGTATAAATTCCCCGCAGATTGAATGCCGGACATCCCTTACGGTCCAGACCGGAAAAATCACTGCGCCGGGATTTGGGAACAAATGCAGATTCAAACGTGTACCAGCGGACACCCAGTTCATTTTCAAGAAAATGATAAACGGCATTGCCGGTCCCCTCGTGCGGATGTCCGGTCAGAATGACATTTTTTCCAACACTTCTGTACGCCCATCCGTCAGGTCTGAATACTTCAGCCGGCAAGCCATGTTTTTGAGCGAACGCAGTCGGACCGACGTAGAACGCCGGTTCCTTTGAAGAAAAATCCTTTTCCCGGATGATCCGGCATTCTCTGTTGAGTGCACGGGTAAGATGTTCCGCAAGTTCTCTGGCTTCAGCTGCAGAATTTTTATGTACGATATTGATTTTATTCTGCGCCGCAAGGATTTGGCAGAAAACCAGCAGAGCGCATAAAAAAACTTTTTTGAAACTGATCATTTTATTATTTCCTGAGTTTTATAATGACATACATCGGATTATTTTCAAGAATGATCTTATCTTCCTGCACACAGGCATTTCCGCCCAGTGGACAATAAACGGACTCAACCGGATATGACAACGGAATCATCGTGGTACAATTTTTCGGAATTGCCTTTTCGATCAGCGTAACATGAGAATACTGTTTTCGACATTTCTCAAAATCATGCGGAATGACATCATATTCAAGTGCCAACAGATGAATATGATCTCCCCTGAACGAAACGGCAAATCCCGGTGCATTGATAAAGGTCGTTTCAGGACAATATTTTCTGATCAGACTTTCCAATCCTGCGGGTTCACGGCAGGGGTCGTAAAAATATCCCGGCTGTTTTTCGCACCATTCATCAATGTTTTCAGCAGAGAAAGTTTGTTCCGCCAGCCAGGAAATGGGAAATAATCCATCTGCAGGACTTTGCTGCAATCCGTTTAAAGAGTCCGGACCGCAGCGCAGCACTTTTCCGCCGGATCGCAGGAATTTTTCCATGACATATTTTTCTTCTTCCGTCAAAATGACCGCAGACGGCAGCACAATGCAACGGTAACGCGAGGCATCTTCCGGAAAATCAAAAATCGTCTGTACCATTATGCCTGATTTGATCAGTCTTTGCATCAAGTTGCGGAAATCTCCTGTTGCCCCCTGTTCACAGCAGCCAAAAAAACTATCTGTTTTCGTTTTTTCTGAAAAATAAACGGCGCACATTCCCCGGGGAGAACCGCAAAAAAGTTCAGGATGATTTTTTTCAAACGCAAAACAGGACGAAGCAGCTTGAGCATCGCCGGGAAGTTGCTGCAACTGTTCGGCTGTCAATCCCAGACGCCCATTCAAGGTAGAGAACCATGTTGAAATACCGTACATTTGATTCAATGCCCAAAGATGTCCGGCAGAATCGGGGAAAAATCCGTATCCGATCGCCAAAACCTGAGAACCGTACTTTTCTGCCGCTGCCGCCTGATAAGAATTGGCGGCAAGGCGTTCACAAGTATCACCCGGTTCATCACCGCAGATTTCAAGATTGATGATGTTATCCCCCCTGACAAATTCATGGACACTTTGTGCTGTATAATTGTTTCCACCGTACATACCTGTCGTACAGCAGCTCATCAGCGGAAAGTTTTCAGGCAGAGCGTTTTTGACTGCTTCAATGAAATCTCCGCTTGAACGGCGGCGTTCCTCAAGATAATTCAGCCAATCGGGATTACTCCAGTTGCCCCAGAATGTGTTATCTTGCACAGGAGGCAATTCAAAATCCAGCCGTTTGCGGCAATATTCACAAGAGCAGTTGTAAAATCCGCCGAAATAGATGATATCATCACACATCAAACCGTCGATCCCACTTTCAGACAGCAGTTTTTCAAGATATTTGAAATAGGCTTCCCGGAACCCCGGATTATTCATACAGAATTGTTCGGCACTGTACTGTTTGATTTGCGCGGCTTTTCCGGTGGAAGCATCAAGCATCCGCCATGAATTGAGATATTGTCCGTTAAACTGCCATGTTTCCGCCGTTTCACGCGACGGGACCAGCGGCAGATGATGCATGAAGGTGAACATCAGCTTCTGCAGTTCCCCGGGAGAATCATAACGGTGAGTCAGCGTCGCAGAATGATGATCAAAAAGCTTTATCCCCCGTTCGTGCAAAGCATCAGCCGTTTGACGCAAATACCAGTGCAGTGTATTCCAGTAAGGCAAAAAATCCCATCTGAAATGCGCACCGAAAACCATTGCTGTATCGGCATTTGCTTTGGCAAATTCGTCCGCACGGTAAAGGATCTTATCTTTTATACCGTTATTGCCGATTTCAAGGTCACCCCATGAAATCCACCAGCTCAATGCTCTCATTTTCTGCTCTTTTCCCTCTGCCTGCAAAACGGACGGACCATTTCAATTTTATCAGTGACAAAAGCATCTGCGCCGTACATACTGAAATAAGTTGCATCTATGGGATTATTCACAAACCAAATCGAACACCAGAGACCGGCTTGCTGCAGTTTATTCATAATTTCCGGAGTTAGCAGATTTTCTGCAAAAGCATTCCGCATGAGATTCATTCCCCACAAACCCAGACGTTCTTTTTCCTTGAGCAGGTATTCGGCAAGTTTTTCAGTAGTCTTGATTTTGAACGGAGCGAAGTTGATGTAAATGATACCATCGGCCTTCCGTCTGATGTCGATATGTTTAATACGGCGCAGATCCGGATGATGTTTCTGAGCATAAAGCAGTGCTTTGTCGCTAAATGTGGCAAGTATGACCCTGCTGCGGTCAATTCCGGCTTTTTCAAACTCTTTCAAAGCAACTTCCAGGCAGGAGCCTTTTTTCCAACCGAATTCCGGAGCTATCGGAAAAGTCTTGGTATCAAGCCAGAACTGCGGACAATCCTTAACGATCGCCAGTCCTTCTGCAAGCGTCATGATTTTTTCACCTTTGTATCCGCCGACAGGGAGGAAACGTCCTTTTTCTTTCAACTCTTTGAGCGTTTTACGTCTGATCCATACATTCCAGCCCATTGTTCTTTGCAGCGTGCTGTCATGACTTAAAACCGGAACCGCATCACGGGTGTAATGCACATCAAGTTTCATCAAATCAGCTTTCCGTTCCATCGCCAGACGGTAAGCCGGAGCCGAGTGTATCGGTGCATCAAAGCGTTCCCCCTGATGAGAAACAAATTTGACGGAATGAGCAACAGGAGTATCCGCCCCGCCGCAAAAAACGGCAGAACACAGCAAAAAACAGCAGAATATTTTTTCCATTTTTTATTCGTTCCAGGTTATATTTCTTTTTCCTGCCAAATCATTATAATCACAGCTTGAAACATTCATTCCCAGCCAAAGCACATTGGCACGGTTGTTGTGCCGCAAATGAACTCCCGCATCATAATAATTGGCATCAGTTTTCATCGGCCAGGAATTTTCGCCAAACGTAACCAATTGTCCGGGCTTACTGTTGGGAACATCCCGGATACCATCGGCCATATACAAAATGGTTGAAGCAGCACGACGCAGTTGAACCGGATGAGCCAGAGAGTTTTTTTTGAAAGCTTTCTGCGAAGCAAAATCATAATCACGCCGGGCAAAAGTATTCTGGCCGTAAGAATAATACATCCACGATGTTCTCTGATTGCTCCGGGCATGCCCCATGCGGATATCGTCAGACGGACACCATGTCACGGGGGAAGGCAAGATCAAATTATTGATGAAAAGGTCTCCATTGCTGTCCAGACGCAATCCGAGATAATGGCGCAAATCATGATAAAGTGCTGTTCCCACCACTGCCGGCATCCACATTTTGTTGTCGTTCTGATACATCGTAACAGCCGTACCGATAGTTTTCAAATTGTTGGCACAGCTGGTTGCTCTCCCCGCTTCACGGGCATGCTGCAAAGCAGGCATCAGCATTGCCGCCAATATTGCTATGATCGCAATCACAACCAGCAGTTCGATCA
>JAZQYS010000384.1:0-1980 GCA_045633645.1 Victivallaceae bacterium
CGTATCGGTCGAACGCACATCGGCGTATGACCAATGTACTGCCTGTGCCAGAAAGCACATTAAATCGGCGTGGAGCAAGTGGGGGGAGTTTACCTATGAAGAGGATAACCGGGATTACTGCTCCGCACAACCCCGGGATGCGGCAGATCACCTTAAATATGAACATCGGGAAACGGCGCTCAAATGCCGTGACCTTGCGATGGTGATCGAGGAAAATCGGGATGCTGCACACGGTAACATTGCTGCCGAACTTAACGCCCTGCGGATAGAGAGCCGGGAACTGTTTTATGCTGACCACCCCGAAGCAAAACACCGCTTGGAGGTGTTGAAAAATGGTTGATATCATCATTCCTCTGGGAACCGGCAGTAAAAATAATGATGACGAGTTGCGGTTATTGCTCCGTTCCATTGAAAAAAACGGAGTAGGCTACCGCAAAATTATCGTGGTGGCGAGCAAAATTCCAAGTTGGCTACAAAATGTAGTCACCTTGCAGATGGATGATACGCTTTCCCATAACAAGGACGGCAATATCATCCGAAAGGTTCTGTTTGCTCTGACCAGCGTTTCGGACATCTCGCAGGAGTTTGCGTGGTCTGCCGATGACTGTATTCTTTTGAAAGAGTTTGATTTCAGCACAGTTCCGCCGATTTATAATGCGCGGAGCAAAGATAAGTTTCCGGCAGATGGTTCAATCTGGCAACGGCGTATCCGCAGAACTTTTGAGTTCTTTGCAGATCGCAATCTGCCCTTAAAACACAACTTTGAGAGCCACGTCCCCCAGCGTTTCCCCGGCAGAAAACTGCTGCGGGCAATGCGAAACGTGGACTATCAAGGCGATATCGGCTATGGAATAAACACCTTATTTCATGGTCTGCTGGGTATCACTGGCGGCTTTGAGCAAAAACATTTCAAGGTCACCTGCGAGAGCGATAAAGTGCCGGAACTGAACAAAATTCTGCTCGGCTACAACGACAAGGGATTTGCCGCATTGAAAGCGGAACTTTTCAAAATGTTTCCCGATAAATCCAAATATGAAAGGTAAAAAATGCAGACAATTACATTATATGTCAACGCCGGAAGCACATTGGGTACAGTGCGTGATTACGCCAACGCCCAGAATACTGCCGCTCCGGTTTTGACCAGAGGCGTATCTGCCTGCCTTAAAATGCGGATATTTGCCAGCGGAGAAAATGCTGACCCGTACCCGATTGCGGAGCTGGCATCCATCCCCACATGGCAGTGGGTGATGGACGATGATTTTGACTCAAGCAGTAACTACATTCTCGTTGCCGATCACGCCGATATCAGTGTGCAAACTGTTTCTGAAATCATCAATGAGGTCGAATATACCTTTACGGAATTCACCATCCCCATTTCGGCGATGAATACCGAGGAGCTGAACACGCTCCTGGGCAAACAGGAACAAGTGGCGACTCTTAACGGAGAACTGGTCGGAAGTGATGTCAACGGCAACGAGGTGTTCGTTCTGCAGGTCAAGGGCTTTACTGTCCGTAACCGCATCAGCAGTACCGGCAATCCCACCGAAATCGCCGCAGAGTATCTGAATGAAGCACAAGTCCGTGCTTTGTGTGCGGCTGGGCTTGATCTTATTTTTGCTGAAACAGCATCCGAAACTGCTGCCGACTGGCACACACCGCAAAGGGCAACAGACAACTATTTCCGCTTGCGGCTCAAAGGTGACAGCCGGATCTGGCAGAATGGCAGTGCCGCTGACTACGGATGGAGCGACTGTTTCGGTTTGCTCAAAGGGGCAAAAGGCGAACCGGGGACGGATGGAAAAACATTTTATCCTTATGTCGCGTTCGCTACCGCAGCAGACGGAACTGATTTCATTACGGATGGCACGGACTGGACCAAAGAACACAAATACATTGCTTTTCTTTCCAGCGAAAAGGCTGAAGTGCCTGCAGAGGACTTTGCCGGACTGTGGGTGAAATTCATCCTCGATGCCGCAACGG
>JAZQYS010000385.1:0-2562 GCA_045633645.1 Victivallaceae bacterium
GTATTATCTTGCCGGTATGTCAAGCCTTTGCGTTGCCAATATAGTCTGGGGAATCCTTGCCGACAGGTTCGGACGCAAAATCATGCTGCTCAGAGCAAGTTATGCCGCCGCATTGTTTTATCCGCTGCTGTCGCTTGCGCCCAATTTCTGGATTCTGGTTCTCATCCGCTTTGTCTGTTCTTTCTTTTCAGGAACCGTCGTCCCGGCGCAGACTCTTCTTGTGAGTACCACGCCTCCTGAAAAACACGGATTTGTCCTCGGCGCAGTCAGTACATCCATCTGGAGCGGCAACATGGTCGGTTATCTCGCAGGAGGATTGATCGTGCATTATGCCGGTTTCAAAACCGCTTTCTTCACCTGCGGCGCGATTTATCTTTTAAGTGCGATTCTGGTTCATATTTTTGTCAAAGAAAACTTCAACTATACCGCTGCCAAAAAAGAAAAGGTCAGATTTTCTTTCAAATACCTGGCAAACCCCGCAATTCTCTGGCTGTTGGTGATGTTCCTGCTCATGGGTATCGCCCGCCGTATCGAACAACCCTTCCTCGCCATGCAGGTTGAACTTGTCCACGGCAAAGCGGGCGCGGCGTTCTATACCGGAATCATCAGTGCCGCCGCTGCCCTCGGCGGAGTTATTTCCGGCGTTGCCGTCGGTAAACTGTGCGATAAGTACAATCCGCAGAAACTGATCGTGCCGATTATTATTTTCAGCGCGGCTTTCACGCTCGGACAGGCGTTTTCATGCAATATCATCATGCTGATCATCGCACGTTTTTTCACCTACTTCGCCGCAGGAGGACTGCAGCCGGTTCTTCAGGTGATCCTTGCCAAAACCACCAGCGCGGAACTGCGCGGTACATTTTTCGGCTGGTCCGGCGGAATCAATACCGCAGGCGGTATCGTCTGTTCGTTTTTAAGCGGCAGTCTGGTGCTTCTGACCGGAGTCCGTTCAATCTTCGTCGCCGCGGCAGTCATCCTGCTTTTGATCTGTATTCCGTACTGTTTCTTTTCTAAAACAGAGAAAAGCGGAACTATAGATAAATCTGAAGTATAAGTTTTCGATGGATTTATCGTTTTTACAATATGCATTTTAAAATAAGGTTTTAAACAACGGAGGTTTATATGAAATACGTCAAATCATTGTTGCTGTTGCTGTTTGTATCAGTTGCCGTCTCTGCGGCGGATGTGCCGCGTTTGAAACTTGCCATTACCAGCGATATCCATGCCCGCTGGGCGAGTCTTGAAAAAGTTTATGCTTTTCTCGCCGCAAAGAATCCGGATGCTGTTCTTTTTTGCGGAGATTTGACACTCTCGGTTGCTGATGTTGAAAGTTATAAGACTTACCGTAAAATCTACGAAAAACATTTTTCAAAATGCAAAGTTCCCCCCGTACACATTGCCATTCCCGGCAACCATGATTTCTGGGCGCCCAAGGGAACAAAACGCGCTCCGGCAAAAGAAAGTCTCAAAAGATTTTTTACGAATATCGGAATGAAACCTGAGTGGCTCAGACATACCGTTGTCAAAGGCTACTCCATTATCGCAGTTTCCGCTACCGATGAAAAGGGCGAAAACAAACATACGCCCGAAGAGGTGAAACAGGTTTCCGACTTGATCGGCAAGGCTGAAAAAGCGGCTCCGGGCAAGCCGGTATTTGTGATGACACATTGTCCTCCCGCTTTCACCATGTCCGGTTCTGAATGGAAGAAAAGATCCGAAAAAAACAGGGGCTGGTACTGGCGTTATGATCTTGTCCGTCAAATGTTTGAAAATCATCCGCAGGCGGTTTCTCTTTCGGGACACACCCATCTTGCTTTGCAGGATGAACGCGCCATCTGGCAGGGCGATTTTACCGCAATCAGTGTCGGCGTGCTTCCCAGAATTACGCTCAAGATGCCGGGAAAACTTGCCGGTTCACTCCGTCCGGGATTTGCATCGCGCGGCAGAAACTTCACCTGGATTGAAGTTTTTGACAAATATATGATCATTTACCGTTACGATGCCAATACCATGAAGGAAATCAATCCCGAAAAGAGATGGCGTATCGAACTGCCTTATACTCCTGAAAAGGCCATTTATACCGATAAACGCTTTGAAAAAACCGTTGCGCCCGAATTTGCACCGGGGGCAAAGGCGGAAATCGTCGCCAACAAAAGGTTTTATTTTCTCCGCACTGACCGGGCAAAACATCCTGAAATGGTCCACTCCTATAAAGTCAGACTCAAATTTGATGATAAAAAATACAAGACGCTGGAGTTCTATGTGGGCTCAGATTTTTATTTGCCCCAAAAAGAACGCCGTCCCAAGCTGCAGTTTCCGGCAGATGTCAAAGTTGTTCCCGGTGCAGCCGGAACGATGGAAATCACTCCGGTTGAGCCATTTGGCAGAGAGGGAAAAACTCTTGTCACAAAATTCAAGATTCCCGCAAAAAAATAAAGAATCTCTTTTTGCTCTCATAGACAGGCTCGGGTTCCGAACACCCTTGCGGTAACTCTTCACCCGAGCCAAACCGGGCAGCGGCAAGCAAACCCACGGGGTATACCGAGACGCCCCCTTTTTGTC
>JAZQYS010000386.1:0-2204 GCA_045633645.1 Victivallaceae bacterium
TCAAAATATGACCGCAACAATCAAAATTTGAACAATGCTTGTCATTAATAGTCGTGGACATTTTTACAAAGATCAACTGTTTTATGCCCATTGTTTGTGGTATTTTGCAATTCTTTCCGAAACAGTCTTTAATTCTGCCGAGCTTAAAAAACCATCGCTTAAAAATTTTTCAGCTAATTCAGATAAAATCGGTGCATCGACTTTGTTGAATCCGACTCCATTTCTTTTTTTAGCAGTCAACTCTCCTTTTTCCTGACCGGTCTGGTAGTCGTAAACTATCAGCAAATGGTCTATATCTTTATGGGAATATACTTTGTCCGGTTCCGTTTGTGCTGCAAACAACGGTAGTTCCAATGTTGCTGGAGTCGTATGAACTTTCTCTTTTTTGCCCTGAAGCTCGGCAAGATATTCCATCATTGCTTTTTCGAATTCTTTCGGGATCGTCAAAGTTGTTTCTTTTTGAGAAACTTCAGGAGCTTCCAACTGCTTATAAAATTCAATCACCACCGGATCAATAATGACATCTTCCGCAAAAAGTTTCCGGTCGATCCGCAGATTTTTTATACTACGGCAACGGGAAATTGCTGTATAAAGCTGCCCGTGAGAAAAACATCCGTTGCCAAGTTTGATTGCCACGCATTCCAAACTCAACCCTTGTGACTTATGTATTGTTATGGCATAAGCAAGTTTTAACGGCAGTTGTATAAATTTTCCGACCTCCCGTTGGCGGATCACTTCTTTTCCGGTGATCCGGTCTGTCTCCAGCTCATACTCCATATTTTCCCATTGGAAGATGCCGACAGAAACATGTTTTCCGTTATCCAACCGAATTGCAACTGACGGTTCAGAAGTATTGTAAATGCTCTCCACAACTCCAGTGTCGCCATTGACATATTCAAATTTGCCATCGGGAGTGCGTTTGTTGTGCAAAAGCATAACTCGTGCCCCGATTTTCAGCTCCAATATGGCTGAAGTCGGATAATCCCGTTCCTGAAACTTACCGGAAACAGTTGCCTTGAAAATAAAGTTATCGCCGGTAATTCTCCCCTTATGATAAGCGTTAAGCGTTTGGGTCTCTCTGTTGGTGGTGCAGAGATTTACCGGCTCGTGTTCCAATTCCGGCTGATTGACGCAACTTCTGCTCAGAGCTTCCAACACATTTACTTTTTCGGTTGAATCCGGCAAAGAAATGTCATTGGTTTCCAAGTCCCCATGCCGCAAATGATTGAGGATTGAAAGAAAAAGATTGTCATTTTGTTGCCGGTGAACCGTTTTCAAAAAAACACATTTGAATTTGGCACTTTTCCACAATGGCGTTTGAAAAGCATAAATACCACCAAGTTCGTTGAAAAGATAATCTTCTTCAAGACCGCTTTTTACCACCGGCGGCAACTGGAAAAAGTCGCCCACCAGAATAAGCTGTTTGCCGCCGAAGGGTTTATCCTTATGTCGATAGTCTGCCAGAGAACGCAAACGTATGTCAATCGCATTGAATATATCACTGCGCACCATAGATATTTCGTCAATAACGATCACTTTGGTTTTGCGGATCAGCGCTTTCTTTGATTTATTGCTGATATCTTCCAGCGAATCATCTGTCAACAGTCCCGGCTTCAACATAAAAAAACTGTGTAATGTTGAACCGGATACATTGATTGCGGCAATACCGGTGGGAGCGAGAAAAACACATTCCCTCTGGCATTGCTCTCTGAACTTACGCAAGATGGTTGATTTGCCAGTTCCGGCTTCTCCTGTCAGAAAAATATTTCTGCCGGAAAGCATCAAATTCAATGCCTCCTGCTGCTCATCACTTAACTTTATTTCTGTGTCTGCCATAATTACTTTCTCACATTACCGGGCAATCCGGACAATATTGCCGTCTGCCGCATTTTTTACAGTTTGCTCCGCGCCAGACGGAGTCGAATTGCTCTGACAGCGGCTCAATCAGAGCTTGGTCATCGGTCAATATACCGTTTTCAAAGTTGCGGCGGTTTTCGCTCTTTGCCCCCATTCCGGCTCCGGTCAGGTTTGCACTGCCAAAATAGGCTTGTTTCCCATCAATGATGATACATTTGAAATGCACCCGCGGACAAAGTACCCGTTCCAGCTGGCGGTGCAGACGGGGATAGCGGTCAAAATCTTCCCGGAACGGTTGCCCGGGCTCCCTGGCGTGGATGAGACGGATTTCCACTCCTTTACCAATC
>JAZQYS010000387.1:0-1831 GCA_045633645.1 Victivallaceae bacterium
TTGCCGAAATACCAGCACTGCATGGCGGCGGAAACGTTGTTCTGCGCCATGAAGGCATATTTATCGTAAAGATTTTTGGGAACCGGCATGAAGGGGACAGCGGCGTTTTCGTGGGAGCAGCCGACCTGAAGTTTTGCGCCGGATTTTTTTGCAAGGTGACAACTTTCTTTAAAAAGTTCAGATGGACCGACACAGGCGAGGGAGTAGTCATAAACGCGGCGTTTTTTACCCAGTTGTTCAATGGCGACACCGGATTCAAAGTTGAGCATAAAGGTACAGTCTTCGGGGAATTTTTCAGCGATATGACGCAAACGGTCTGATTGCGGGGAGCCGTCGCGCTGTCCGGGGGCGTAGAACCAGCCGATGTATTCGGCATCGGGGTTGTATTGATTCATGGTATCTTTGATAAGCCGGGCAAGATTGGCATATAAATCGGCAACATCGTGCTGACTGCAGAGGGGACAACTTTTGTTGACAGGCGTTCCGGGGAAAATCTGGTCCGAGGCGGCGCAGGAACCGTTGTCTTCACCGAACATGATGTTGATGATACCGCCGAGTCCGGGGACATAGGCAAAGAGTGCGCCGACAGTATCACGGAAATATTGTTTTCCGGCTTCACTGGTGGTGCAGAAAAATCCGTAGGGATCGCGTTTGAAACCAATCAGTTCCGGGTGAAGCTGAGCGTGTTTTTCAGGAACGCAGAAATAGGGTTCTCCCCAGAGTTTGGGTTCGCTCATAAAGAGATAGATTTTAATACCGTATCTGCCGCACTTTTCAACGACTTTGCGGAGTTTCTGATAACGTTTTTCAGCGTCTTTTCCGTGTTCGGGGATAATGGAAGTGGGGTAATCGCGCAGATAAACGGTCAGCCATAAGCCGTTGATGTTTTCGTGGGCAAGTTTGTTGAGATATTCTTCAGGATAATAGTCCACATCGTTGGTCAATTCGTCAATGAAAAACGGGGGACGGTAAGTGGGGCCGAAGAAACAGCGGGAGACACGGTGCTTTACAAAGGGCTTTTTGCGGAGATGTTCCGGCATGACGGATTTGCCTTTTGCGGCACAGAGCAAATCTTCAAAAGCGTAAACGGCGCGGCGTGCGCCTTCAGTGTCGGCGGCACGCAGACAGGTTGATTCTCTGCCGGAAATAACTTCATATTCTTCAAATTCAAAAGAGGGATCATATTCAAAAACAACTTTATAGCCGGCGGGATTTTTTTCAATCTTTTTAGCTTCAAGAACGCGGTCAAGGGAAATCAAGGCTGTTTCGGGAACGGAAAGTTTTTTATCAAAAACAAGATTTATTCCATTTGCCAGACATTCAGAGTTTTCTTTTGCATCACAGGCGCGGGAATCGTCAAAAATGTAGGAGAGGGGAGATTTTATATCGTCAATGAATCCCCATTTTTCCTGAGGGATCTGGGGGATTTGGGCGAAGTCTTCAATGTGTTTTTTATCCATAATCAGAAAATCCTTTAAATAATAACCAAAAAAATATCAGGGAAATAAGATAGCTCCGGAGCTGTGTTTTTACAAGCAGAGAATCAACAATGCAGGATAATTTAAAAAAACATTCAGTCATAACTTGAAATCTTGGCTTGGAACGGCTACTTTATGCATTAAAAAGAAAACTGTGTCATATTATAAAATATAGTATTGAAGAAGGAACTTTATTATGGTTGCAGAGAAGAATTTTGATTTCTTGAAAAGAATGCAGGTTGTGCATAAGCCGGATCGCCGCGATGAAAACCGCAAAGTGCTTGCCGGAGAGTTTGAAATTGATAACTCCTGGAAGATTGCCATGACGCGTAATGCGGGGCAGCTTATCCGCC
>JAZQYS010000388.1:0-2645 GCA_045633645.1 Victivallaceae bacterium
CTTGCCGGACTTCTGATCGTCTCATTTTTCAAATGATCCTATCTCCGGCAGCTGCACAAGAGCAGAATAAAATCAATAACAACATAACAAGTTTAATTTTTTAAGAAAAAATATGACTCTGTGAATCAAAGAGTTAATCAGATAAACAACAAAGAAATATTATGAATTACCTGCAGACACTTGATTTATACCGCCCCGTACCGTTTTATTTTTTGACAACGACAGATCCCGCAGATTATACTTCATCTGCCGTCTATGAGGCAATGAAGCGCATGAAGGAACAGGGATTCGGCGGTATTGTTCTTTTCAATAAACCGCCCCACGGTTTTGATTGTCACACTTATTTATCGGATTATTGGTTTGAGGTGACAGGATACTTCATTGATGCTGCCCGCAAATTGAATTTGCAGCTGTGGATCAATGACGGGTTCAATTATCCGCCCGGAGATGCCGCCGGCAGAATTGAGGCTGTCAATCCGGCATTGAAACAGCACCGTTTGCGGAGCAACCCTGAGGGCAAACTTGATGTGGTTGAAGTGCCCTGGGGATTTCCCGCTTTTGAGGAGCCGGAGAGTTCTGAACTTTTTATCAAATTTGTTTACGAACAGTATTATCAGCGTTTCGCTCCTTATTTCGGCAACGGAATCACCGGCTTTTTTTCGGATGCGGATAACCGCAGAGTCAATGCCTTTGTTTTGAAAGAGCTGGATGAACGTTATTATCCGTGGAGTACGCATTTTTCTGCGTTGTTTGAAAAACGCTTCAATTACAGAATTGAGGACAACTTGAAAGCACTTTTTAACAACAGTGATGAAAAAGTTGTTCAGGATTACTGGCTGTTGGCAGGAGAACTCTATCAGCAGTGGTTTGCCAACAATTACCGCTGGTGCAAAGAGCATAATGTTCTTTATACTTTCCACTCATCTGATACAGGCCCCCTGAGATACTCCGACTGCGGCAGAAGTTCGCTTTTTTCAGAGGGAAAACCGTTGAGTCTTTTGGAACACTCTGATGCGCCGGGAACAGATCATGAGATATTTGTTCTTGACGGCGGAACCCATTATGACAAACGCCTTTACGGTGCAAAAGTTTCCTGGTCTGTCAAACCGGAAGGGATGATCCATCCTGAATTTTCCTCCACATTAAAAGATATCCGGGCAAAGTATGCCGGCAGTGCCGCATATCTTGGCAACAAAGACAGATGTATGTGTGAAATGTTTGCCGCGACCAACTGGGGAGCGACTTTTAATGATCTGCGGCGTATTGCCGCATGGCAGATTATGCTGGGAGTTAATTTCATTGTCCCCCATGCTGTTCACCACCGTTTTCGCGGCGTAACCAAATTTTTTGCGCCGCCCGAATTTTCTCACACGACTCTTGCTGCCGGTATCCGTCAATTTAACGACATGCTGGCACGGTATTGTCAGGCAGCTTCCGCCGGAGAGCTGATTGCGGAATATGCTGTCGTCGATCCCTCCGTCAAGGTGTGGAGCGATCATGATCCTGCGCCGTTTTTTGAATTGTGCGATAAACTCAACCGTCGGAGTGACGGATACGTTATTGTTCCGGATGAATACAACGGTAAAATCAAAAAAATACTTGATCCGATAAAAGAGTTTCCGGTTCTGTCTGAGCCTGAAATTGTATTTTCCGGCGGCGAATTGTGTTGGATGAAGCGGAAACTGGAGGAAACAGAGTATCTTCTTTGTGCAAATATCTGGAGCAGTACTCCTCTTGAAGGCACGCTGAAATTTCAAAACAAAACTTATGAGATTGTGCTTGAACCCGGAGAAATTGCTGTAATCGGCGGTCCTTTTGAGTCATTCCGTTCTCCTGAAAAGCGTTCTGTTAAAAAGGTGTTTTCCGGGTCTTTCCCCGTGGTTTGGCATGAGGAACAGAAAATTTCTTTTGAAAAAGAACTTGTTTTCACGGCTCAGGATACGCTTGATATGACTCTGCTTGTCCCGGCTGATAAGTCAGCAGGAGTTCAGTTGAACGGCAGAAAACTTCCGGCAGGTAAGCCTGTCAAAGTGTTTAACGATGATTACTGTGCTTTTGAGTTTGTTTCCACTCCCGGCAAAAATACTGTTGTACTGGATGAAGCAGCGTTATTTGCCATTCCTGCAATGCTTTCAGGTAATTTTGATGTGGCGTCTGTCACCCGGAACGATTACTTTAAAAAAGTCTTTTATGAATATCATTTGTCCATATATGAACCGGAAGACAGGCAGATAACTCTTTTGTCGCGCCGTAAAGAGATAGCTTTTGACTGCGGTTGGGAACAACAGGGGCAGCTTTTTTATTCAGGTGAGGCGGAAATAAATCTCGGAACTGTGGAGATTGCTCCCGGTGACCGGCTGGAACTGCCGGGATTCCGGGATATTGCGGAACTTTTGATTGACGGCAAGTCTGCCGGACGTTCCGGTTTGGCACCGTATGTTTTTGAATTGCCCGCAGGCTGTCATGAACTGCGTTTGCGCTGCTGGAATATGATGGCGAACCGGATGGAACGCTATGCCGCACCGTCCGGATTGACGCAGTTGCCTGAAATTACTTCTCCGGCATAATCAATTTTCGTAAAATTCCGGACTGCAAACTCATCCTGCTTGCACATCTTTATTGCAGTTTCTGTTTGTCAATGTGCG
>JAZQYS010000389.1:0-1676 GCA_045633645.1 Victivallaceae bacterium
AGACACATTTTCCCATAGGGGCACCACCGCGATAAAAGTCGGGGAAAGAATGTGCAAAGCCGACAACTTCGGCAATAAGTTCATTTTCTCCGTCATGCAGATACGGTGTTAATTCCACTGTATCATAAAATGCGATCTGTGTTGTTCCAGCAGCCGGACCCTGGGCGACTTCGATACCGTTGCAGAACAATCGGTACTCGGAATCTGCACAGAGAGCTGCAGTCAACTTGCCTTTGCCATGAAATTTGCGGCGGAAAAGGATCATTCTGCCTGCTTCGGCATAAATAATTTCCTTGTCAGCAGGAGTTATCCAATAAGCTTGTCCTGTAAAAAAATTCATTCAGTTATTCTCTCTTATTTTGAAAAAAGTCCCGCCGATATACATGTCGCAAGGGGCTGGAAACGGGAAGTCTGAACCGATGAAATATGAGTAATAAAATCTTCCATCGGGAAGTCGCCGCAAAGTCGTTTCAGCATTCCAGTTATATGGTTTTTTTCCATATTTATCAGAAATGGAAACTTTTCTGATGTTGAAATCAAGCATTCCAGAGTACCATGTTTTACCGTCATTTCTGCTGAATGCAAAAAAGTTTCCGGGGGCAACCAGTATTACCATACCCTTACCGTCACCGTAAAGATACGGTCGGCCTCTGAAACCGAAACCGGTATCAGAGACCGGTGAAGGATGAATAGTTCCGTTTTTATCAAATATGTAGTTGGAAACGGAGGAATTTTCTTCTGCCGGAATAGATAATTTCCCATCCTGATCCTTGCGGATGATCACCTTGTGGTAATTTATCCCGTTATGTTTGGGGATATCCATGCGGTGTGTTCGCAGAATCACTGCCAGATCTCCGGAGGATAATTCGCAGAATGTCGGTTCATGAAAACTCATATTATCATGAGCTTTGATGATTTCCAGCGGATTGCTCCATGAAAGACCGTTATCTTCCGAATAAAAGAGATATGCTCCGCCTTTACCGTCGTAAGCCGCTATATAAAGTCTGTTGCCGATAAATTTAATATCATTGGGAATAAGCACTGTTCCCGGTATGGATATGATTGAACGGAATTTTATATTCTGCCAGCAATCATCTGATTGTACGATCACAATGCTTTCTGCCGGGTATTTTGCAAAATCTTTATTTAACACCGGTCGGCACATTCCCAGCATCATACCATTGGGAGCAGGTTCCGGGGCGGGCATGAAAAAGCTGTTGGCGGTATTGAGATTCTTTTTCCACAGCATTTCAAATTTTGAAGAGCCTCCGGCTGCACGCATGCAGATTAATCTGATGTCGTACTTATCGCTTTTTTTCCGGAAATCATATGATGGCTTATCTTGTAATTGACCTCTGATCTGTTGAAAAATGACACAAAGATTTCCTTTGTTATCAACAAAACTGCAAGGCCAGGCATTGTGTCCGGGTTTTTCGGATGATTCGTATACAGTTACGCTTTCAATATCGAAAATTTCTTCATTGCCGTTATGAAAAGAAAAACATCCGGCAACAGATAAACTTATCAAAAGGCATATGGTAAAAGGAAAAATTTTTCTCATTTTTCAATAACCTTGTAAAGTTTTCCCTGTCCCGGGCGGAGCCAGGGATCCGAAATTTGCGGCGGATAAAGAGTTCCAGTATAGCTGTTGAAACTTTGCAGACGTTTGTTTCCAA